>JAAYZI010000257.1 GCA_012514925.1 Deltaproteobacteria bacterium
CGTATTAAGTACCCAGCTTTATCCATTTCAAGCGCTCCTTTGAAAAGGCTCGAGTTAGGAACATGTCCAATTGCGATAAAAATCCCCTCGCAATCAAGAGATGATTCATCGTTGGTTACAACGTCAAACAGAGTTAAGCCTGTAACTCCATCTTTTTTTGATCCCCGAATTTGAGTTACGCGCTTGTTCCAGAGAACTTCAATCTTTGGGTGGTTTAGTACGCGTTGCTGCATTATCTTTGAAGCTCTAAGCTCATCACGCCTGTGAATCAGAAACACTTTGGAGGCGAATTTAGTTAAAAATACGGCTTCTTCACACGCAGAATCTCCTCCCCCCGCGACTGCTACAACCTTGTTCCTAAAAAAAGCGCCATCACAGGTGGCGCAGGTGGAAACTCCATAACCCAAAAGCTCCTTTTCCTCTTCTAAGCCGAGCATCCGCGCCGATGCTCCTGTAGCGACGATTAAAGCTTCGCATGTTAGTAAGACGCCGTCCTGGGTTTTTAACTTAAAGGGACGGGATGAAAGGTCAGCCTCGGTCACAGAGTCAACCAATACTTCTGCGCCGAAACGTCTGGCCTGTTTCTCCATGGCTTCCATTAGCTCAGAACCCATAATCCCCTCGGGGAATCCCGGAAAATTTTCAATCTCGGTTGTGGTTGTAAGCTGACCTCCTGCAAGTGGTCCATGGAGTATCGCCGGGGCGAGATTGGCGCGAGCTGCGTAAATGGCGGCGGTCAAGCCCGACGGCCCGGAACCAAGGATAAGAAGTTTATAGTGCTGTGTTGAATTCATTTAATTCCTCAATTTAATATTCATGTGAACGCGTTACATGTAACGGGGAAGAACATACCGCATCTTGCTGCCATTGCACCATTTTCTGTACCATACCACCCCACTATGCATTTAATAACGGTATTTTAGTGGTACGTAACCTCGCTTAGGTTGGCGCTGTGTTTGATGCCGCTAAAAAGTTTAATAAGTTCGCTCTCCAGGCTTTTTTGGTTTGTGTTAATTTTTTCAATAAGCTCTTCCGTCTTCTGGGAAAAAGCATGTATGGCCCATTTGGGAGAAGCTGATTTTCGTCCGCTTTCTGCATTTTTGATTGCCAACTTCTTAACGGTTAACGCTGCGTCTAAGTAACTCTTGCACAGAGCCGCGCGTATTTGAACAAGCTCTTCAATCATGGGCAAGTTTGATAATGGAACTGGATATCTTTCGGAAAGAGTCAACACTGCGCTTAAGATCGCGAGGTGATGCTCAAGCACTCGCTGCACCATTGATTCTGAGCTTTTTATTTGCCTTAAATAGAAAGCTTGCTGCAAGAGAGGGTAACACTGCTGATACTGTCCTTGTTCCATAAACGCGCGCGCTTTAGCCAAGAATTTTTTATGCTTTAATAGCGCGCGTTCTTCCCATGTGCCTCTGAATCTGAAAATCGGCAGATTCCTAAGCAGCAGTCCCAGACAATAAATAATGATTACGAGGGCGGTGAGCCCAAGCAGTAATCCCGGTATGAGCGCAGAAAAATCCATACCGACTATTTCTTTTCTCCCTGTTTTTTTCGCGCTTTTGTTTCTGGAGGCAGAATCCCCTGGCAGTTGGGTTCGACTGTATAGGTCACAGCGGGGTCAATCATTGCTTTGCCGGCCAAAAAACTGCGTCCAATTAACATCTGGTTTGAAAATTTTGAGCGGTTGATAAGATTCACCTCCTCTTCCATGTAGCTGGTTCCGACGCATATACCCAGTAACACCACCGCCCGTTTCTGAGTTTTGCCTTCTGCTCGCTTAATTAATGCAATTCGTCGCAATGGTCTCTCCAGAGTTTCGTGTTTGCCGTAACGGTTTGTAATAGTAAAGCGCACGAACGTCTGCTTATCATCTTTCTTAAACTCGACAATGTCCGTGGCGTCCAAAGAGGAAAAATCTGCGCCTGTATCTAACTTAGCGTGAATCACCAGCTCGCCCGGAAAGATGCGAGCCTTTTCCTGCCAGCCTAAGACTTCTTTTTCTTGCGCGCAGGCTGAAACGGCAGAAAAACAAATTACACAGCTGACCACACATGCAAAAAAACCTTCTTTCATAGCCTCCATCTCAAGATTAATTCCGCGACTGTTTTTAGCAGCCGACCTTTCGCGCTCTTGTAAGAAAATGCGGTTTCCGTTGAGTTTATACAACTACTCACCCTCTGCTTTTAGGCAAAGCTTGGAGCAAAAGGTGAGTAGTAACGAGGTTACTCAATATCGCGATAAGCGGCAACTCGTTGAAGGGCGCGCCTTTAAAACGGCTTAAAGCTGGTTTTGGCGCTGATATCCCTAACAAAAGTGGCCAATAGTTTGGCGGCGTTTTCTATGTCCTTCAAAGAGCAAAGCTCCGCCTGGGTGTGCATGTAGCGGTTTGGGATGCCGATTGAACCGGTGGCTACCCCCGCGCGGGAGACTTGTATGGCTCTGGCATCATTGCCAAGCAATGTTGCAGCTGGCGCAATTTGGTAGGGTACTTTCGCCTTTTTGGCGGCGGCTATCAGCTTTTTTTCAACAATCGGATTGACCGTTGGGCCCCGTGAGATGGTCGGGCCGGATCCAACCTTGCACGTGGCCTGTTTCTTATCGTCGTTTCCGGGGTTATCTGAGGCGTGGGTTACATCAATTGCAATTCCTACTTCGGGCTCGATTCCAAAAGCAGAAGTCATGGCGCCGCGCAGCCCAACCTCTTCTTGAACCGTGCTTACGGCATATAGCCCGACGGCTAGCTTGGTGCGCGCCAAAAGGCGTACTGTCTCCATGGCTACGAATAATCCTACACGGTCATCCATGCCTGGGGAAACAATGCACTCATTTAAAAAATCTCTAACACCGGCTTCAAAAGTTACGGCGTCTCCAATTTCAATTAACTTTGCAGCTTCCTTTTTGTCTTTTGCGCCGATGTCGATCCAAATTTTATCCAATTCAGTCTCAAGCCGGTTTCGTTCTTCCTTCTTTTGGAGATGGATCGGTTTGCGGCCGATTACGCCCCCAATTGGACCGGACTTGGCGTGGATTGTAACCGCCGCTCCGTAAAGTACTCCTGCGTCTACTCCGCCTAGCGGAGCTACCCAGATAAAACCCTCGTCTGAAATGTGCTTGACCATGAACCCGATCTGGTCACAGTGACCAGCCAACATAATTTTTCGTTTAGCTTTGGGGTTAAGCGCCACGATCAGATTACCGTGCAGGTCTCCTTCAATTAGGTCTGCGTACGGGCGCATATGGTTGCTCACTAGACGTTGGATACGCTGTTCAAATCCCGTAGGAGACGGAGTTGAAAGCAATTTGTATAAAAAGCTCTTAGATTTAGGTTGCATACTAAAGACCTCCTGATTAGTTGAATTCACGGTTTTTAAAGATAAAAGTTGCCAGCACAAGCAAGACTCCTGCGTATCCAATGGAATATGTAGAGGACCAAAGCAGGCTCTCGAGGCTGGGGTAGACACCGTACACGGCGTGATTGCTTAAGTCGAGCAAGTCAAAATGGGGAAGCGTGTAATAGATCGTCTTAAGCACTTTGGCTGTGCTGCCTGTAAGTTGACTGTTATCAATAAAATATAGAATGTGCTGGCTGGATCTTCCTCCTAAAAATACACCAAAGGCGAAGGCACCGCTTAACATTGGCGTCACCACCACTGTGGAAAAAAATATCGCCAACGAGCAAACAATCAAAAGCTGTAGGGCGATAGTGAAATACGCCGGTAGCAGCGCTGTATCGAAACGGCCTTCAAGCAGCCAGCAAAAAGCCGATAATCCCAGAGCCATTAACAAAATCATCAAC
>JAAYZI010000258.1 GCA_012514925.1 Deltaproteobacteria bacterium
CTTAGTGCAGCAGAGTAATTCGCTTCCGGGTTCTGTGTCAGTTCATGGCACAGCCTCAGGAGGCGCACGGTGCATCCTCATCACCCAGGGTTTTAAATGGAGGTTTACAAAGTGTTCAGGACTCAATGTTTCTTTCTGGCCGTTGTTACATTATTTGGCGCGGCTTGCGTATATCTGCATGATTGTGATGGAGCATCCCTAGGGGAACGTGAAAATTTCCTGTTACGTTTCGGACATTTCCGAGGCGTAATGATGGGAGACTCTCTTGCGGTGTTATTTATCGCAGGAGCTGGGATTATTTATGGAATCGAAGCGCAGAAGAAACGATTATCCTGGCTCGTTGTCATACTGCTTGCTGCCGCTTCTGCCATCTTACTCCTCGAATTTTTCGCTGAACTTGGAGTTTTAGTAACAGAAGATCAGATGTTGCTTAGCGTTACCGGGCAAGTGAGCCGCGTTCTCGCAGTGCTGCTTAACGCGTTTTGCTTTCTCTGGGCAATGGCCTTGGGTATGATAGTGTATCTTACTGGTCAACGGACCAACGAAGATTAGATAGCAAGAAATTAGATAGCAAAACAGAAGAAGGATCTCACGGATGAGGCGAAAACAGCACCGCTTTCGCCTCCATCTATCAAAAAACACTCTGCTGTAAAATGCATGTAAGGCAAAAGGTAATTAGCCGTAACATTTAAGACCAGAGTACTTTAGACCAGCCTGCCTCTAAATACAAACTGGTCTATCCTCCTTAGATCCTCGCTTATCTCAAATCGAAGCGATCGAGGTTCATTACCTTAGTCCATGCGCTAATGAAGTCACTCACAAACTTATCTTTTGCATCATCTGCGGCATAGACTTCAGCTATTGCACGAAGTTCCGAATTTGATCCAAAGATAAGGTCTACCGGCGTAGCTGTCCACTTAAGTTTATTAGTCGCCCGATCCACACCTTCATAAATTCCCTCATCCGAGGATGATTTCTGCCACTTAGTCGACATATCAAGTAAGTTGACAAAGAAATCATTGCTTAAAACCCCGGGTTGCTCGGTCAATACTCCATGACTCGACTGGGCTGTATTAGCATTTAGTACTCGCATCCCTCCAAGTAAAACGGTCATTTCCGGCACAGACAAGGTCAACATGTTTGCCCGATCAATCAACATCTCCGCTGGCGAGATTTGGTTGCCTTTGCCAAAATAGTTTCGAAATCCGTCCGCTTTCGGCTCCAGAAAAGCAAAAGACTCCACGTCAGTTTGAGCTTGCGACGCATCCGTTCGTCCCGGCTCAAACGGAACTTTAACTCTAACACCCGCTTTCTCAGCCGCCTTTTCAACCGCTGCTACCCCAGCCAATACTATCACATCAGCCAAAGAGACCCTCTTCCCACGAGCAAGCGATTCGTTAAAATCCTTCTGAACCACCGCCAATTTCTCGAGAACCCTAGCAAGCTCAGCCGGATTGTTAACTTCCCAGTCCTTTTGGGGGGCTAGGCGAATACGCGCTCCATTTGCACCACCACGCATATCTGTGCCGCGATAACTGGCAGCAGAGGCCCAAGCGGCTCGAACTAACTCAGGTATCGTTAATCCCGACTTAAGAATCTTCAGCTTAAGCTTGGAGATCTCGTCTTTAGTAATCAATTTGTAATCGACCGGAGGAACCGGGTCTTGCCAAACGAAAACCTCTTTTGGCACATCCGACCCTAGATAACGAGCATGCGGACCCATGTCACGGTGAGTCAGTTTAAACCAAGCTCTTGCGAAGGCATCTTCAAACTCCTTCGGGTTATCAAGAAAACGTTTAGCTATTTTATTGTAAATCGGATCTTCTTTAAGCGCTAAGTCCGTAGTCAACATGATCGGCGCGTGGAACTTGCCCTTAACATGAGCATCAGGGACCATTTTTGCAGCAGCCTCGTCAGTTGGTATCCACTGAGTCGCGCCTGCCGGGCTTGTCGTTTTCTTCCAATCAAACCTAAACAGAAAATCCAAGTACATGTGCGTCCACCTAACAGGCGCTGCCGTCCAAGCCCCTTCTAACCCGCTAGTACTCGTGTCTTCCGCATTTCCCTTGCCGCACTTATTTTTCCAACCCAATCCTTGTTCTTCAAGCGGTGCCGCGGCTGGTTCTGGGCCAACACATTTGGATGGATCATGGGCTCCATGCACTTTGCCAAAAGTATGTCCGCCCGCAATAAGAGCCACTGTTTCTTCATCATTCATGGCCATCCGAGCAAAGGATTCGCGAATATCCTTAGCCGCAGCAAGCGGATCGTGACTACGGTTAGGACCTTCCGGATTGACGTAAATTAGGCCCATTTGCACAGCAGCCAAAGGTCCCTTGAGCTTACCATCTTTAGCGCGGCGCTGATGATCAGGTTCGAGCCATTTCGACTCTGGCCCCCAATAAACAAGATCGGGCTCCCAGTCATCCTCTCGACCACCAGCAAAACCCAGGGTTTTGAATCCCATGTTTTCCATGGCCACGTTACCTGCCAAAATCATTAGGTCGGCCCAGGAGATCTTCTTCCCATATTTCTGTTTAATCGGCCAAAGCAGACGCCGTGCTTTATCGAGATTAGCATTGTCAGGCCA
>JAAYZI010000023.1 GCA_012514925.1 Deltaproteobacteria bacterium
TGATGAATAATTTTGCGGAAAATATTGATGGTATTCCAAATGTGTCAGGTTTGGAGCGTGAGGTTGAAGACGCAATCCAGGCCGCTAAAAATCGTCCGGTTTTCCTGCCTGAGAGCACCATTAACTTTGGTGCCATAAATAGCGCCGCTGCGATTGCGCTGCATATGCATCAGCCCCTGATTCCAGCCGGTTATGGCCGTGAGCGCGGCCTTGAACACGCCGATCTTATAAGCAATCTCGACTATATGATGAACAATCAGGGCGAAGGCGATAATCACAATGCCCCAGTCTTTCGAGATTGTTATAAACGCATCGGGCGCTTCGTGCCTGAGCTTGTATCCGAAGGCAAGGAACCACGTGTGATGTTGGAGTATTCTGGAACCCTCCTTTTTGGAATGAAAAAGATGGGGCTTCACGATGTCTTCGAATCTCTTAACACCGTGGCGGTTGACCCACGTTACCGCAAGTACGTGGAGTGGCTAGGCTGCCCATGGGGCCACGCTGTGGCACCTTCAACCCCCGTTCAAGATTTCCGGCTGCACGTCAAAGCCTGGCAAAATTATTTCGCCGCCCTTTTCGGCCTGGAGGCAGTAGCGCGGGTACGGGGTTTTTCGCCATCCGAGATGGCGCTCCCTAACCACCCCGACGTGTCCTACGAGTTTGTTAAGACCCTAAAAGATTGCGGTTACGAGTGGGTGTTAGTGCAAGAGCACACCGTGGAACTCCCCGAAAACGGACATGGACCTGAGAAACGACATTTGCCACACCGCCTGGTCTGCCGCAACTCTAAAGGAGAATCAGCGAGCATAGTGTGCTTCATTAAAACCCAGGGAAGCGACACCAAGCTAGTGGCCCAGATGCAGCCCTACTACGAAGCCCAGGGGCTCTCGCGCTGGGAACTAGCCGGAAAAAAAGTGCCCCCACTGGTGACCCAGATTGCCGATGGCGAAAACGGTGGCGTTATGATGAATGAGTTTCCAGGCAAGTTCTTGGAAGTCGTACGCGGTGCCTCCGGCACGAACACACCGCTTATGAACTGCACCGAATACCTCGAACACCTTTACGCCGCCGGTATAAAAGAGTCTGACCTTCCGGAGCTACAGCCCATTATGCAGAAAAAAATTTGGGACCGTTTTGAGCCCGGAGCTGGCCCGGAGAAGTTAACCGAAGTCATCGAGGAGATCAAAAAAGAGGATGGCCGCTTCCACATGGAGGGAGGCAGTTGGACAAATAATATCTCCTGGGTGCGAGGTTATGAAAACGTGCTTGGCCCAATGGAACGAGTGAGCTCACTCTTTAACGAACGCCTGCTAAGGCCCGGCATCTCCCCCTCTGACCAGCGCTTTCGCAAGGCCCTCTACTATATGATGTCGTCACAAACCAGCTGCTACCGCTACTGGGGACAAGGGACTTGGACAGATTACGGACGCGAAATCTGCCGACGCGCCGAGGAGGTGCTAAAGAGTGCGTAACCGCTTACGCGGGAAATTGATTACGCAATTTTTATTTTAAGCCTCATATGCAGGTGGCGCAGAGTCTTCACTTTCTCCAGAGAAAGTAAAATTCACGTGGGCGGATACCATCACACAGACAGTGTTAGATTTCTCCATATAAAACATAAAGTCATCCAATCTGGTACGACCTAATATTGGCCTTGTCGCATATACATATCTCGCGCAAAGGGTTGGCAAATTAAACTAGTAGGCTACGTGCGAGATATGTATATGTGACAAGGTTTAATTAAAGCCCCGATTATCAAAGCCTGGCTTTTCTGGCAAAGGCTGACGGTAACGCGGAATCAACTTCACTTTCTCCAGAGAAAGTAATATGTCCCTCATTTAACCACACAGACAATGTTAGATTTCCCCATATAAAACGTAAGGTCATCCAATCTGGTACGACCTAATATTGGCCTTGTCGCATATGCATATCTCGCGCAA
>JAAYZI010000259.1 GCA_012514925.1 Deltaproteobacteria bacterium
AAAATAATTCTCCTGATAAGGATCCGGGCTCTCGACCCTAATAACCTTATCGGCGCCAAGCAACCCAAGCCCTCCCGTCAGTATCTCAGGCTCCCGCGAAAGAATAATAAAACGGTGCCCTTTTATAGAAACCGCTGCAGGATCATGCCCAGAATAAGGGATGTAAAAACTAGCCATAACTGCCACCTACTTCAAACGAAACCAAAAGCCTATCCCACCGCAATCCGATAAAACCAAAGACACTCACTAAGCTAAATCTGGAGGCCTGCTAGCGCAAGCACCTTTATGTGGGCTGATTATGGGGGCTGCCAAAGAATGTGTTACGTCAATACCTTACGTCATTACCCAACAAATCAAGATGGGATTAACCTACAAAGCCCTTAAACGTCCTCCTGGAAGTGATTGAAATAACTGGAATAGGAGCTACGACTATGATTTAATGAAATTATAGCCTAGATATTTCATCGGATTTCGTCGCGAGTCTGGTCAGATGCTTGAAAATGGCCCGACGCAGCAGAAACATGATAGAGTATACGGGGTTAGATCCAATGGAGTGTTAATGTCCGCTGATATTGCGCAACTCAAAATTAAGAGTGAGGAGCAGGATATTCTCGACACTGCGTTGTCGACAGTTAGGCCGACTACGCCTGCGCCGTCTCCAGCTTCTCAATCCATTAGCCACGACCTCCACAAAGAACCCACGTCCCTTTCCGTTCTCGGCCACGATACTTCGCAAAAACCTTCCACACAACCAACCGTTGCGCTTGATCTGGGAATATCACTCCCTAAGCGACCAGCTTCGTTTTCGAAATTTGAAAGTACAAGTGTCTCTTTATCACCCGCTGCAGATTACACTCCCACCATTTTAGATAAGATTATTTCTTTCTTAGCTAATTTATTAAAAAGGCTAGAGCAGTTCTTTATCGGAAAATTAGAGAAGCGCCGAAAAAAAGTTGTGAGCCAAATAGAACCCGATGAACCAGAGCCTTCTCTTCAAGCGCTTGAAGAAGAGTCAGAGCAACTCATCGCCGGTAACCGTATTAAGTGGAAGGATCGTAAGATCAAAGATCTGGAATTTTAGCTAGTAGTAACCGCTTACGCAGGGAATTGATTACGCAGTTTTTATTTTCAGCCTGGGCGGTAAAATTTCACCTCAGCGCGGAATTAATTTCACTTTCTCCAGGGAAAATAATACTCACGTGAACGGACACCGGATACAACTAGTACATCCTAACCCAATAGCTCTAGGACTGCGATTGAGCGGAATCTGTCTCTGCCTCTCCAGAAGTAGTAGCCGTTTCCATTTCAATTAGTTGATGTTCAATCAAACTGCCTTGCTCCGGAAGGTCTTTTTGTATCTGTTGCAGAAGCGCCAAGGCTTCGGCTCGCTCCCCTTCCGACTGCGCGATAGTTGAGAGCGTCAACGCGGCCGATACCCGCACATATTTAGCCTTCTGACTAAGAGTCCGTAAAGTCCGTTTCCCCATCTCTACGCCCTCCTCATGGTCGAGTAACGCGCGGGCCAAAAGCAAAGCCGGCAACTCAACATAGAGAGCTTCCTCACTGGCTACAGAAGCAAGCTCGCGATCTAAATCCAATTGACTCATCAGCGACTCAAACTGCTTCGGGTCTCCGGTCTTGACAGCCGTCAGTGCCCGGTAAGCTTGACCTATCTTCCGATAAGGTTCTTTCTGATCCTGCAACGCATCCAGTTTACCATTTAGTCTGTCTTTAACGCTTTTTAACTCCTGGGTTAAACGTTCCTTTTCTTGATCCGACTCGTCCTTTTTATCCGCCAGCTCCTTATCCAGACGTTCTAAAAGTAGGAACTCTTTTCTAACCTCTGCATACAGATCCGCCCCTCTGTTCTTGTTCTCCTGCCGCGATTGGTTCAAGTGAAACTGAATATATGCTAAGCAGGCTACCAGCACTAAAGCCCACACAAGCGGACGACGCCACTTAAACAGAAAACGAAAGAGCGGGTCTTCATTAATCACCCGCTTAATCAGCGGGTCTTGAAGAACGCTTTTTTGATCAACGGTATTTGGGCTGTGACTTTCACTGTGATCGGACATTGTTTAACTCACATTTTAAACTTAAAGTCGTCGGGGTCTAACTTGTCTAAAATCTCCCGCCACTTGTCTTTATCAATCTGTTTAAAATCCTGCTGCTCATCTTGAGTATCGGACGCATCAGACGCCGCACCCGATTGCCCTTGTGAAGATGAAGCTGCCCCCTCTTGAGGCACAACTGAAAATGAAGCCTTTGCTTGTTCGATAACCTTCTCGGCAACAAAAATTGGAGCAGAGGCTCTCAAAGCAACTGCAATCGCATCGCTCGGCCGCGAATCCAAAATTACAGCACGATCCCCAATGGAAAGAATGAGTTCAGCATAGTAGGTGGAATCTTTAAGCTCTGTCACTACTACCCGCTCCACTTTAACGCTCATTTGCTGAAAGATATCGTACATCAGGTCGTGCGTCAGTGGCCGGGCCATCGGCAACTGCTTAATGGCGCTGGCGATTGAAGTTGCCTCAGCAATGCCAATCCAAATCGGAATATGCACCGTGCCTCCTTCATCCTTCAAAACCACCACCGGCGCCTGTGTATTTGGGTCCAAAACCAATCCCGCTACAAACATTTCAATCGCGGCTTCATTTGACATTCGGTTGCGTCTCCCTCTCGATGCCCACAGCATAACCTCGCTCAGGCTGTTCACAACTGCGTAACCATGGAATAGGCTCGATTTTACACATAAAACCGATAAATGTCTAACCACTGTGAGGGCTTGAGCATCAGAGCAGCTCCCCCCGTAAAGTGTGCTTACCCACCCCATTTATACACACTTCTACTAACATTCCTGGCACTAACCCGGCATACTCCCTATCCAGATTTACAACGATATTCTGCAAACTACGCCCTTGCAAAATGTTAGGGTCGCCCCTGCTGCCACTCTCAACAAGCACTTCCACCACTCTACCCTGCCAAGCTGCCAACCGTCCGGCCGTAATCTGATCCTGCTTAGCCTGCAGTTTCCTAAGGCGTGACATTTTTAAATCCTCGTCAACCTGCTCAGGCAATCTTGCCGCCGCTGTGCCAGGCCTAGGTGAATAAACAAAGGAGTAAGCTGCATCGAAGCTCACCTGATCCATCAAATCCAAAGTCTCCTCAAACTCGAAGTCCCGCTCACCTGGAAAACCAACTATAATGTCGGTTGTAATCGCCATATCAGGGCAACGCTCCCTCAAAGCTGCCGCCAATTGGATAAAGCTCTCCCTGGTATAATGACGGTTCATCAACGCTAAAATCCGGTCACTACCGGATTGAAGCGGCATATGCAAATGGCGGCAAATCTTTGGATTTGTGGTGATCAGATCGACGAAGCGATCATTCATTTCCTGTGGATGTGGACTAGTGAAACGAATACGCTTCAAACCTTCCACAGCAGACAGACGTTCAAGCAGATCTTCAAAACTCGAAGCCGGTCTAAAATCCTGGCCATACGAGTTAACATTTTGCCCAAGGAGCACAACCTCTTTGACTCCCTTGCTAAGCAGCAACTTTATTTCATTCTCGATCTCCGAAGCAGGACGTGAAAGCTCCGGACCCCTGGTAAACGGCACGATACAGTAAGTGCAATACTTATCACAGCCGCGGCTGATAGAAACGAATGCCGAGACCGAATTGTCAAGTTTAAGCCCAAGTGGCAATTGCTCCCATGTAGAGCGCCACTCCAAAGCCATCTGCGGTTCTGCTCCCCGCCGCCGCTGCGCAATTAAATCCGGTACGGAAGATAGGTTATGCGTGCCAAAAACAAAATCCACCGCCGAATTCTGCTTGAAGATCTTCTCTCCTTCTTGCTGTGCCACACAGCCACCGACTCCAATAAGCAGCCCAGGATTGCGATCTTTTAACTTTCTTAGTTCTCCCAAAAGGCTGTAAACTTTCTGCTCAGGCTTAGCTCGAACGCTACAGGTATTCACAATAATAAGGTCAGCTTCTTCCGCTGTCGGCACCTGAACATATTCATCTTCCAACAGATGCGCCAGCTTTTGAGAATCGTAAACATTCATCTGACAGCCGTAGGTCTTTATGAACAGGCCGCGTCGACGGCCTTGTGCCGTAACTTTGTGCAGACCTGCAATTTCAGACATAAACAACCGTCACTTCGATTCTGTAAATCTTACCACTCATCAATCAGACGCAGCGCAGGCTGCAAGCCCTGCTGCGCCATGTCAGCCTGGCCTTGATCGATCTCAATCTGCAACTGCCGCCCTTCGCCCGGAGCCAGCTCCAAACCGTCGATACGCACCTGCTCCTCCTTTAACGTAGACGCGTCACCAGGCGCTCTTAACTGCACGCCTAAGATCGCCCCACTTACCAAAGCACTACCGCTGTTATAGAACTCTCCCTGCAACTGATAAGACAGCTGACACGGAGATTGGTTGCAATCGCGCCGTTCCTGCCAAGTGAGGTTGCGAATTAATAAACCACCTCTGTGTTTAGCAGAAACAGTCGGCTCTCCCGCTGCCGCCTTCGTCCCGGCTGGCACCGTCGTCCCGGCTGGCACCGCCGTCTCCGCCTCTACCGCTCCCACCGCCGCTGCCTCTTCGCCCCATAACAGCTCGACCTGATAATCTGTTAAATCCAAAGCGGAGATACTAACCGTAAGGAACAGCTCTTCCGGAAGCGGCTGGTGCGCTCCTTTTGTCTCCTCCTTTTCAAGCAAATCCGCCAGGACATGGGTTTCTGCTCTGACAACTCGGCCGGAATTTAAACCACTAAGCTTTAAGGCCATCAAGCTAGGGTCCCAAACTCCCTTAGTCTGCAACCGTAAACGAAGGTGAATTTTCTTTCCGTCGTTTACCTCATCTACAACCTCAACGGTAAACGGCACTTCCTCCCTCACTTCATCCAACTCCGTAGCTTCGAAGGGTGGCTCGATATCTTGAGGAGCTTCAGGCTGTGAAGACATCCATTGCGTAACGCAACCTGACAGCAGCAGTGCGAGAACACAACATCCGGAAAATTTTTTCAGTAATGACATTTGGTACAGAGCCAGCATAGAACACTTTAGAAGGAGAGCACCCCAATCCCCAAACGAGGTCTCCGCCGGAAGCTCTACTCCTTAACCTTTGAAAAAGTGCGCTCTACCAGCTTCCAGCCGCCACTTAATTCGAACTCCCACACGCCTTTTTCAATTCGCTGATTTACCACATAGTAGGGAATCTCAAAGTATTTTACCAGCACCTCTACCTCAGCTCGGTGGGCGTCCTCCGAAAAAATCATGAAATCAATGCGGCTATCTACAACCTTTTCTTTATGCTTGGTCCTGCGCATTTCATCGATAAGCGCTTGTCGCAGCTCCACTGCCTCCGGCTTAAGATACTGGATTGCATGGTCTAACTCTCCAGAACTCATTGCGGTTTGAAAGCCCTGCACCTCAGGCTTAAGGAGATTCTTACGATCTCCTTCGGTTAACCCTGCTTTTTTAAAACCGTCAATAACAGGCACCATCAACTGGCAGCCACCTAGAGCCAACGGCAGCAGCCCTAATAACAACCGAACTACAATGTATCTAGGCCTAACCGACATCACGGCACCAGTTTATCTATAAAGTTCTCGATTCCGCCTTCACGTTCCTTAGCTTTATCGCCTTTCGCTTTCTCGTCCTCCACACGTTTCACCTCTTCCGGAGACCACCTCGCGCGCGGGGTGCCGCGACTATCGTCTATCCTCTCGAAAAAATTCCTGTTGGCTCCCCCCCTTGAACCGTATTTTTCACCGTAACGCTGCTGCAGTTCATGGCCCCCTAAGACAACCACAGAACCACCAAACACAAGCACTAAAAAGAAAGTCCCCACCTTTGAGTTCATGCTTCCCCCTCCTCGGCTGCCGGTATCGTCCACATACACAAACGCAACCTAGTTTCAGCCCAACTATATCCCGCTTAAACCAAACCCTGAAAGGGGGAAAGATAACTCAGCGCAGCAGAAATCTAGCGGAGCATACGGACTAGCGACCCTTAAAATCAGGCGGTCGCTTATGCATGAACGCATGCATCCCCTCTTGACGATCTGCGCTCTCGTAAAGCTTCAAATAAGATTCAACCTCACGGCGCAACCCCGCCAATAAGACCTGCTCTTCAGCTCTACGTAAAACATTTTTAACTTGCGTCAAGGCCAGAGGGGCTTGCTTTGATATTTTATCGGCAAGCGCGTTGACAACCTGATTAAGCTCTCCCTCCGCCGCCACTATATCAACCAACCCCAGTCGCAAGGCCTCCTGCACATCAATCAGATCTGAGGTAAATGCCAGACGCCGCACCGCACCGACCCCACAACGCTGAAGTAAACGTTGCAAGCCTCCAAAGGCTGGAACCACTCCAAGTTCAGCCTCCGGCAAGCCGAACCGGGCAGTCTGCCCCGCCACGATAAGATCGCACGCCAAAGCCACCTCCAATCCCGGCCCAAAAGCAAACCCATTTACAGCCGCAACCACCGGCACCCGGCAGGTCTCAATTACCCGCATGGCGCGCTGGCCAAGCTCCACGTACTCGGCCATCGGCCGCGGGCCCAAATCGGCAACTGCCGGAATGTCCATTCCAGCTATAAAAGCCTCTTTTCCGGCCCCCCAAAGAGTAATCACCCTCACTCCCGGGTCTCGCTGCAAGCGCTCGAACGCAAAGATGATGCTCTGCAACATATCCGCGTTGATTGCGTTCAAGGCTTGAGGACGGTTTAGCATGACCTGCGCCACCACGCCCTCATTTACCAAAACACTGCTTTCTTCTTCTCTTGCCACCATAAATTTACTTTGAACAATATATGACCTTACGTTTTATATGAAGTGATCTAACACTATCTGCATGATCAAGTCCTAACTTGTACATTTTTAATCCAGCATGGTCATCCTGGTGGCCAGGTCATTTTTCGCCCACCCAACAAGTGCACATGTAAATGCGGCACCTCTTGACCGCCGTCTCTACCGTTATTAACCACCAACCTATAGCCTCCCTTGCTTAAGCCCTCCTGCTCAGCAACCTCGCCTGCAACTAGCAATAATTCACCCAACAACTCAAGGTCTCCACGGTCTGCGGCACTAATGTTTACCAAGGGTTTTTTGGGAATGATCAATATATGCACAGGAGCCTGAGGATTAATATCGTGAAAGGCTATTACGGTTTGAGATTCATAAACTATCTTTGCCGGAATCTCCTTCCTGATGATTTTGCTGAAAACAGTGTCCGAAGCTTGAGGCATACAGAGTTCTCCTCTAAATTGTACTAGTCAGTATTCAATCTGGCAGATATTGTCCTGGTTAATCGAGGCTTTTATTAAACCTTGTCACATATGCATATCTCGCGCATAGCCCCCTGACGCATAATTTGTCAATCCGGTACACGTATCCAGTAACCGTTTACATAAATATTACTTTCTCTGGAGAAAGTGAAATTCTACCGCCCAGACTAAAAACAAAAACTGCATGATCAATTCCGTGCGTAAACGATACCAAGAAAGGAACGAGATTTGCAGAATAACAAGATACGTCTCTGCCTAAAACCATAAAATTTAGAAAAATCGTATGATTAACTCGCAGACCAAACCAATTACCAAGCCAGATCTGTTCAAAAATGAACATCTCTACGCTACTGTTGCACAGGATCCGCCGCACGGCGCACTGCTCCTGGGCGTCATAAAGACGCTTGAAGTGCAGCTGCAAAAGCGGGGGCTGCTACAAAAGCAGAAGCTTGATCGCTTTTATCCACTCTGGTTTTTAGCGGAGACCGAGAGAAATGTTTACCTGTGGCGGCACGGTCACTCCCTTACAAACCAGGCCGACTTTGAATTTTGGATCGACGTAGACGCGCTCATTGCCAAACGACTCGACCAGCTGGAACAAACCAGCGAAGAAATAGAGAGCATGAACGCCGGGCTGGGCTACGGAGTGCTAGACCAAGACTTGGCCATCAAAGAACGGGAATACCTGCTTACGCTATCTGAGCTTATACGGAAAATTCAAAACCACGCCTCCGCTCTCAGCCACGTTGGGCTGATGATCGAGAGAGAAATCTCCTCCACCTGCCGCCGTCGCACCAGAGTTGTGCTGCCGCAGTAAACAGATTATCAACAACAACTGGATCTAAAAAAAGCTGAGGGCCGTCACTCCAAAAGGAGCGACAGCCCTCAGGGAAAACATATACCAATTTATCAGAAACAGTTAACTAAAAGCGGTAACCGAGGGTCGGAATTACGTACGCGCCATCAAGGTTGACCTTAGGTCCGTTGTCGTCCTTGACCTTCGCCCACATATATCCGCCGTCGAGGGAGATGCTAATGTTGTTCTCGAACTCGTACATTAGGCGCAAACCTAAGTGCATTCCAACGGTGACGTCGCTGAGGTCGTTGGCGGTGCTGATCAAGTCTGGACCAATGCTCAGTTAGAGAGTGGTCTGGTCGAGCACTTCAACCATGTACTCAGCTGAGAACGGAATGCGCACATAAGTGATGTGGGCTTTATCCTTTCCGGTCTCGGCGTAGTACAGAGCTTCCTTCTGATCGAAGCCAAGGTGACGCACTTCAGCGCCTACCCGCAGGTTGATCGGAAGCTCGCACGGGAAAGCATCCATGTAAACACCACCGCTGGTGGCAGCATCTTCGTCTCTGAAGAACCATGTTGGAACACCGGCGTTGAGCCTGAAACCCCAACCGCAAGCTGGCTCTACAACGACGGGCGCTTCCGGCTGGACTACCGGAATTGTTTCTCTAAACTCTTCTTTCGCGGGCATATCGGCAAAAGCAATGCCGCTGACGAGCACAGCCGCCAAAGAAGCCATAACAAGCTTAGTCAATTTCATTGTATCCTCCACTAAATAACACGACCGATGACAAAATTTCCTAAATCATTCATTGTATGCAAAAAAACCGCTCCGACCAAACCGCACCGGCACCGGAATTTATTAGATACCGTGTGAAGGGCACAACAATCAAGCCCGTCCCCACAGAAGATCAAGATTAAGGGATGATAGTAGCAAAATAAGAGATTCGACAATAGGGAAAAGAGAGGAGAACAAAATTTTTAAGCCGTCTATTTTACGAATACCACTCAAAGCCCTTTACGATCCACCACACTTCGTGCAATCTTTGGCGATAGTTACAAGCGCTTACCCTTTTTGTTTTAATAGCTAAAACGCTATTTCTTTTTTACTTATGAAGGCCGTACAATCCCCAAATAGCAAACTTAGTGCAGTTGGCGTTTCAATTCTGATCTTGACTATCAGCTTCTACACCACACTCTGCGCCGTTTCAGAGACGGTGGCCCAAACGCCCACCGTGGACCCCGATATCTCAGTCTTGGGACGAGCTTGGATCTCCGAGATGAAGAACTCTCCCAGGGGACCTTTTTCGGGAATCCGTTGGTACTGTAAGGATGGTACCTCCCAACCGGCGCGCGGACGTGGCTGTACCGGCAGAGGAGGCGGCGTTCAACATGGAGAATGGAGCGCACAGACCAAACGCTTACGAGAGAGCGGATTCCCCATCGCAACGGTGTACGCCGACCTTGATGAATATGAACGCATCAAACTGCGCAATCATCCACACCAACTCGCCTTCCTGTTGTTAGAACGCTTCCTGGTTACCTTCGATGAAGGATGGATTCTGCGGCAAGCTTCCAACTATCGTGGCGCCTTCCAGGTAGAAGACGAAATCGCGGCTGCCCAAGAACTACTGATTACCTTAATTCCTGATTATCACTCCGACCACTATTTCTTGTTGCGCGAAGCTGTACGCCTTTTGCCGCGCCGCGCCCCAGATGAATTCTTAAGCCGCATCCGCGCCACTTCCACTCGTCTAGCGGCGGCAAACAGGCGCTTCACAGCGCTGCGCAACAAGCTCCATGCTTATCCAGATGCAAGCGATGCCGAACGCGTTCAGGAGTTCGCGCAGTCCGTCTCTCCCTCAAGCGCAGCTCCGTATTACGAGTTGGCAGACATGATCGACAAAGCCTATGCAGACGAGGGGCTGATGGACAGCTTAAGACGTCTGTCGGGGCTTGCCGCCAGCGACCTCTCGAACCGGGCAGTGCGGCTTTACGAAATAATTTTGAGACACCCCTCTCCCTCAATTAAATATGAAACCTACACTGACCTGCTGCTTTTTCTGCGAAAAAATTTGAGCACAGCTGGCTCCACAGCCGCGAAACTTGCCGCACTGGAAACAAGCATCCAACTTGAACAAGCTTTGTACGCAGTTGGACGAACCCTTATCCAGACTGCATCCCGTACCAGCCGTAGGGAACTGATAAACTTTCTGGATCAAACCGCCCTGGCGCTCTACGGCACCGGCCTGCTTTCAGAGCGTGAATACCGCGCTGTACGGGCTTCGCAGCAAAATTTACAGAAGCCACGCGGCATAAGCGCCTCTACCTACGCCGACGAGCTGCGTTATCTTTCCCTGGTTCCAGCCTGGGCCACCCGGCAACTGGAATTTGACTTCAACGAAGCCGCCCAAAAGATGGCAATCATTGAGCCGTTGGCTAAGGGATACGTAGCTGATCGCTTGCGTCAAAGCCCTCTTCTTTTTTATTCGCAGGTACTCGAATATTTGGCGCATGACGCCTCGCAACTTAACGGCTTTGAACATGGATTTTTCGGAAGAAAATTGAGCATTGGGTTGAGAGCTTTAAATCCAGGGCTGACACGTGGCGTACTGGTAAGACCCGGATCAAGCGAAGCCCGAAACGTAAACCCCTCCGAAGCTATCTACCTCGTGCCGGAAACTGTGGAAGAGATCCCCGCTGTAAAAGGGATTTTAACTGCCCGTGAGGGTAATTTACTTTCGCACGTTCAGTTGTTGGCTAGAAATTTGGGTGTTCCCAATGTGGTTGTAGATGAAAAGCTTCTACCCGAACTCGAACGCTACCTAGGCAAGACGATCATCGTAGCAGCCTCGCCGGGTGGTAGAGTACACATCACAAGAGACGGTCCGGAATGGAACGAAATCTTTAAGCAACAGGAGCGTCAAGCTAAGATCGAGCCGAATCTTAGAAAGCTAAATCTAGGTGAACGCCGGATCCTGACCCTAAAAAAGCTGCGAGCTAGCGATTCCGGACGCACGGTGGGGCCCAAAGCCGCAAATTTGGGAGAGCTAAAGTCTCACTTTCCAGAGTATGTCGCAGGCGGCGTAGCTATTCCTTTCGGCGTATTCCGCGACGCTCTGGAGCAACCCTATCAACCCGGAGCGAGCATCAGCCTCTTCGAATGGCTGAAAAACCAGTACAGATCTCTCGATCAGAGCACGGACCCACCAGCACTACGCGCACAGAAAAGAGCGTCGATCTTGGAGAGGGCCCGCCAGGCTATGCTTTCTATCCAATTCAAGCCCTCTTTCGTCGCGGAGCTGCAACGAACCCTCTCAAGCGAGCTTGGCCCAATCGGAAGGTACGGTGTGTTTGTGCGCAGCGACTCAAACGTGGAAGACCTGCCTTCATTTACCGGCGCCGGATTAAACCTGACGATCCCAAATGTAATACAATTCGACCATATGCTAGGAAGCATCCGTGAAGTCTGGGCTTCACTCTACAGCGAGCGCGCTTTTGGCTGGCGCCAAGCCGCCATGAGTAAGCCTGAAGAGGTTTACATCTCAACACTCCTAATGCAGAGCGTACCGGTTGAAAAATCCGGTGTCATGGTCGTAGCCGATGTTGAAACGGGGGACCCAAACTACCTAACGGTTGCCGCAAATTTCGGGATCGGCGGCGTTGTCTCTAATCAAGCGGCGGAAACCCTAAGAATCAGCCGCAGAGATGGAACCGTCCGTCTCTACTCCTCCGCTGCGGCCCACTCTAAAACTGTATTGGATCCTCAGGGGGGAATTCAGAAAGTGACTCTGGACCGCCGGGAGCGTGTGCTCACGGAGCTGGAGCTTATAAAGCTTCATAATTTCGCCAAACAGCTGCCTGATCGCTATCCACGCATTGTGGACGGCTCCGGCAAAGTCGTACCGGCGGAAATTGAATTCGGGTTTAGATTAAGACAGCTATCACTCTTTCAAATCCGGCCTTTTTTGCAGAGTGTAAAACGAAAAGAGATGGAGTACCTTAGAGGCTTGGATCAGAAAGACTCACTAGACAAACAGACTGCCGTAAACCTTGATGCAAGACCATGGGGGAGGGGATTATGATAACAACTCGCAAAGCAGCTTACTGCTTGCTCTGTATGATCGTTTATATTTTCTACGCGGCCACTCCGCTCCTAGCCTATCCCGTTCGCGATTACGAGCGTACCGGCATAAGACGCCTGGAGGGATTTTACCTTTCGCTTACCACCCCCAGCGGACAGATTGTAATGGTGCCGGGAGCGCGCTTAGAACCCGACCAGATCAAGTTACATTTAAAGGGGCGCAGCTTTCCTTTGCCCGCGCCAGACCCCGAGTTTTCCCGCCAATTACGCGAGACATTGGGTGGCGGAAACTTCGGAGTGGCGCTGCTTGACATTACAGATCCAAACCGCCCGCTCTATGCCGCTCATGGAGATCAACGCACTTTCGTGCCTTCTAGCGTCGGCAAGATACTGGTGTCGCTTGCGATGCTACAGACTCTGGCGGAGATCTATCCGCGCGATATTCCAGCCAGAGAAAAGGTGCTGCGCGATACGATCATAAGCGCCGATGAATTCATTATCAGCGATGAGCACGAAGTGCCGTTTTGGGATGAAGAAAAAAGACAGGTGTATCACCGCTTGATAGAGCTTGGAGACCGTGCGAATTTGTGGACTTATCTGGATTGGATGATGTCGGCAAGCTCCAACGCCGCGGGTAGTTCAGTCATGAAGCAGATTCTACTGCTAAACCACTTCCGCAAAAGCTATCCACCAAGCCCCGCCGCCGAAGAAGCTTTCTTCAGGGATTACCCGCCACAGCGCCTAGCTAGCATGTGGACTTCGATTATGAGAAACACCATGTTACAGAATGGTTTTTCACCCGAGCGTCTCTCACAGGGCAGCTTTTTTACGCGCATCGGCAGACAAAGAGTTCCGTCCAGAGGCAGCACCGCCTCTCCTAGGGAACTCGTGCGTTTTTTAATGTTGCTGGAGCAGGGGCGGTTAATCGACGAGTTCTCCAGTTTGGAAATGAAACGCTTGATGTACATGACCCAGAAGCGCGCGCGTTATGCGGCATCGCCTTCACTAGTAGGCGCCGCGGTATATTACAAAGCAGGTTCGCAGTACCGCTGCGGCGGCGCGGGTGAGTGCGGACAGTATTTCGGCAACACTCAGAACCTCATGAATGTAGCCGCAATCGTAGAGTACCCCGCCCAAAAACCACGCCTTATCTACTTAGTTTCGGTTACCTCTAATGTACTGCGCTACGATTCAAGTGAGCTACACACCCAGATCGCAGGACTAATCCAGAACATGATGGAACGACGTATCCGGTAACCATTCACGCGTGAAACTGATCATGAAATTTTTGTTTTCAGTCTAGGCGGTAAACTTTCACTTCGGCGCGAAGTTAAATTCACTTTCTCCAGAGAAAGTAAATTCATATAAAACGTAAGGTCATCCAATCTGGTACGACCTAATATTGGCCTT
>JAAYZI010000260.1 GCA_012514925.1 Deltaproteobacteria bacterium
GGAAACGTATTGGAGGCACCTACTACTCCATAGGAATAGTGCCGTTAGGTGGGTATGTACGTATGGTGGGAGATGATCCTCACGAGCTGGCTGACGCTCAAGGCGAGGGACCGAAAGAGCAGGAATCTGAGAAGCCCTCCGGCAGCACTGAGTTTATGTTTCAGGACGGAGGAGGTTACGACGAGGTCGATAAAGCTTTGATGGCTGACCGTAGCAAGTGGTTTTTGGAGAAGGGATACCTAACCAAAATGGCGGTAGTTTTGGCTGGACCGGGTTTTAATATTCTTTTTGCTTGGCTGCTTGCGATTGGCACGTTTTGGTATTTTGGAATTGAAACGCCGGTAGATAGAGCCGTGATTGGAGATACAATTCCGGGTTATCCGGCTGAGAAGGCGGGGCTTAAGAGTGGCGACCGGGTGTTGTCGATTGACGGTCAGCAGGTTTCAGATTGGAGAACGCTTGCAGACATTGTGCGTGATTCGGGGGGGCGTGAGTTGGTGCTTCTTATCGAGCGGCAGCATCCAGAAGGCGGTACGGTTCAGAAGTTAGAAATTAAAGTCACAGGGGAACCCGAAGATCCTGAGCTTGCGCTTCTGACTAACTCCGAGCAGAGCGGAAGTTACCTTATCGGTATTAGGCCGGGTTCTCAAGACGTTTCGGTCTCCTTGGGGGAGGCATTTTCTGCCGGATCTTATCATGTCTTAGGCACATCCGTACTGACGGTGCGCAGCCTGTGGTTGATGTTAAAAGGGGCTATCTCTGCAAAGAATATTGGGGGGCCGATTGCGATTGTGAAGCAGGCCGCTGTCTTTGCAGAGAGAGGCGTGGCGAAACTCTCTTTGTTTATCGTTTTTTTAAGTATCAGCCTAGGCATCATCAATCTGTTTCCCATTCCGGTGTTGGACGGTGGGCACCTGCTGTTCTTTACCATTGAGCTTTTTAAGGGCGCTCCTCTTAGTTTACGCTTTAAAGAGGTAACCAGCCAAATAGGGTTGGTGCTCCTGTTAGCATTGATGCTCTTTGCGATCGGTAATGATATTATAAATGTCGCAAATTAACGCCGTAAATTAGATCCACTATGTCCGTTGCCGCGTTTCCAGTGCTTGCTTTAGAGAGTGGCCTGATGGGGAGCTGGGTAGCAGTGCGCCTGGCCGATGGAACTTTGATTCAAGCTAGTGTGCCGGTACGAAGCAGCAATAATGAAGAGTTGGGGCTTTTAGTGCAGCGAGTTTTGACAGAGGCCGGATTAAAGCCCGCTGATTTGCAGACGTTGGTTTTGGGGGCAGGTCCGGGTTCTTTTACGGGGCTTCGCATAGGTTTTAGTTTTACGCAGGGGTTAGCTGCGGCGCTTAGGATCCCAGTGATAAAAGTGCCGTCTTTAAGAGCGTGTGCGCGTGCCTACCTAAATCAAGCCGAGGTCTTAACAGTAATGATTGATGCTAGGCGCGCTGAAAGCTTCTGCGCTCTGTACGAACGTGATGGAGCCGGGTATCTGCAAGTTCACTTTGAAGATTTGATTCTTAGTGAAGATGAACTTTGGCGACGAGTCATGGATCTTAGAGATTCGCGCGGGGTGAAAGGGCAGGAGTTTTGCCTGGTCACGGACTCTGAGCCGACTTTGCCTTGGCGGGGGTGCCATGCCTGCAAGCCGCAGGGCTTGGCGGCCGCTTTGATATCGCTGGCTGGGGAGGCGCACTTTGATATTTTGATGACACACCAACTAGCTGACCTTCGCCCTAATTATGTCCGGGCGGTGTCTGCTAAAACCATTCAAGAGAGGATAAAAGATAGCGCTGATAGGAGATCAGGTATTGACTAGAAGGTTTTTTTATAGTTAAATCACACCCAGGCAAGCGCTTAACGCTTGCAGTAGTCACTACCTGTTATTTATTTCCCTTCTACATCGTCGAAGATCGGCTTGGGCTGGTTCCGGTGTGTGTCTGCAATTTGCTAAATAGGGGCTGAATAATTTTTCATCTTTAGATTTGCTTAAGAAGCTTAAGTCTAATGCCTTACGCCGAGATGGCATCATGGCAGAATTTACAAGCGTGATACTAAAGGGTCGAACATGAATCTTACTGAACTTAAAACCAAACCGGCCGAAGAGCTGGTGAAGCTTGCAACCGATTTTAAGATTGAGGGCGCCAACACTATGCGCCGTCAGGATTTAATTTTTAGTATATTGACCGCCCAAGCCGATACAAATGGCGGTATTTACGGAGAGGGAGTTTTGGAATGTTTGCCGGATGGATTCGGGTTCCTGCGCGCTCCCGATTATAATTATCTTCCCGGCTCTGACGATATTTACGTTTCTCCGGCCCAGATCCGACGCTTTGGGCTAAAAACTGGAGATACCATAGAGGGGCAGATTCGCCCCCCCCGCCTTAAAGAGGGCGAACGTTATTTTGCTCTGCTTAAAGTCAATAAGGTTAACTTCGATTCTCCTGATGTGCTGCGTCATAAGGTCCATTTTGATAACTTGACTCCAATCTATCCAATCGAAAAAATTAAATTGGAGAGTAAAAATGGCCAGCTGACGACGCGTATTATCGACCTTTTTGCTCCGATTGGAAAAGGCCAGAGAGCTTTGATTGTGGCGCAGCCCAAGACCGGCAAAACGATCCTTCTGCAGCATATCGCCAACGCCATCACTGAAAATCAACCTGAAGTGATTTTACTGGTACTGCTTATCGATGAGCGCCCGGAAGAGGTTACGGATATGCAGCGTTCTGTACGCGGTGAGGTTGTTAGCTCGACCTTTGATGAGCCGGCGCAGCGACATGTGCAGGTGGCTGAGATGGTGATTGAGAAAGCCAAGCGTTTTGTGGAACATGGCCGGGACGTGGTGATTTTGCTTGACTCGATTACACGTCTGGCGCGGGCTTATAATGCGGTGGTTCCCCCAAGCGGAAAGATCCTTTCGGGCGGTGTGGATTCCAACGCTTTGCATAAGCCCAAGCGTTTTTTTGGAGCGGCCCGAAAGATCGAGGGTGGCGGCAGCTTGACGATCATTGGCACTGCCCTAATCGACACTGGTTCGCGCATGGATGAGGTCATTTTTGAGGAGTTTAAGGGCACAGGCAATATGGAGCTGGTGTTGGATCGTAAGCTTTCCGAGCGTCGCATCTATCCGTCTGTCGACTTAAACAAGTCCGGCACGCGCAAAGAGGAGCTCCTACTGCCCGCGGATGTGTTGCAAAAGATCTGGTTACTAAGAAAGGTGCTGGCGCCGCTTGGCGTGGTGGATGCGATGGAGTGGCTCATGGGCAAGATGGAGGGGACCAAGAGCAATGCCGAGTTTTTCGAGATGATGAAGGGTTAGCGGACGTTTAATTAACCGCCGGGACTGCTATGTCCAAAATCCCTGCTATAAAAATTCTGGCCGCCGATGATCATGAGGAGTCTCTTTTCGCGCTCGAAAACCTGCTGACTTTAAATGGCTATGAGGTGGTTCGTGCTACCAACGGTCAGGAGGCTTGGCAGTTGGCCAAGAGCCAGAATCCAGATTTGGCGCTGCTGGATGTGGCCATGCCCGGATTGGACGGTTATCAAGTCACTAAGGCCATCAAAGATCATCCGCTTCTAAAGTATATTCCTGTTATCCTGGTTACCTCTAAGGATGACCTCAAGGATGTACTGTACGGATTTGAGCAGGGAGCAGACGACTATATTAAAAAGCCCTACAGGAAGGAGGAGCTGTTGTCACGCCTGAGGGCGGCCATGCGTACGCGTGCGATCTACCGCGAGCTTCAAGATACCACTCAAGCTAATCGCGAGTTGCGAAGGGCCATCAGCGCGCAGCACAGCTTCGGCAGCATTGTCGGCGAGAGCTTGGAGATGCAGGCAGTTTACAGCTTAATAGAGAAGGTAGCCCCCAGCGATGTCCCCGTGCTGATTACTGGTGAGTCGGGGACCGGCAAAGAGCTTGTGGCTAAGGCTCTACACTCGAATAGCCCGCGCTGCGAAGAGCCGTTTATCGTTCAAAATTGCTCGGCCTTTAATGACAGCCTGCTTGAGTCTGAGCTTTTTGGGCATGTGAGGGGGGCGTTCACCGGGGCCTTGCGCGATAAACGCGGGCTTTTCGAGGCGGCTGACCACGGTACTTTTTTCTTGGACGAAGTGGGGGAGATGAGCCCATCTTTGCAGGCCAAGCTACTGCGAGTGCTTCAGGATGGTAGTTTTATTTCTGTTGGTTCGACTTCTATCAAGAATGTAAATGTCAGGGTCATAGCTGCGACCAATCGTGACTTGCAAGGCCTAATTGCAGCCGGAACTTTTCGCGAGGATCTTTACTATCGTTTAAATGTGGTGAATATAAAACTTCCGCCGCTGCGAGAGCGCAAATCCGATATCCCTCTGCTAGCAACCCATTTTTTGGCGCGTTTGGCCGTAAAGCAGGAGGTTCCAACGAAGTCGCTTACGCCTGAGGCTGTAAGGGCTTTGTGTGATTATGCCTGGCCGGGTAATGTGAGAGAGCTTCAAAACGAAATGGCGCGGCTCATGATTATGTGCGGGTCGGAGCAGACGATTCGGCCTGA
>JAAYZI010000261.1 GCA_012514925.1 Deltaproteobacteria bacterium
CCGCTGGGAGCTGGGTTTAAAGCGGGTTTTCGATGTGGTCGTGTCCGCGCTGCTTCTGGTGGTGTGTTCTCCGCTCTTTGCGGTGATTGCCCTCCTGGTGCGCATCACCTCACCCGGCCCGGTCTTTTTTGTGCAGAAACGAGTGGGCTTAAATGGCAGGCTGTTTAATATGTACAAATTTCGTTCTATGCACAGCACCGCCGAATCTGAGCTTGAGGCGTTAAAGGCCCAGAACGAGATGAGTGGGCCGGCTTTTAAGCTGAAAAATGACCCACGAGTCACGGCGCTGGGCCGTTTCTTAAGGCGCTTTAGCTTGGACGAGCTGCCCCAGCTTTGGAATGTTTTTAAGGGGGAGATGAGCCTGGTCGGTCCCAGGCCGCCAGTGCCGGGGGAAGTGAACGCTTACGCCCGCAGATACCGCCGTAGGCTCTCAATGCGGCCTGGGATGACTTGTACATGGCAGGTAAGTGGGCGTAATGAAATTAAAGATTTTGATTCTTGGGTCAAATTAGACCTTGAGTACATCGACAACTGGTCTTTTTGGCAGGATATCAGGCTGCTGCTACGGACTATTCCGGCCGTGCTCTCTGGGGTGGGGGCCAGGTAGTTTACTTAATAGCAATATATACAGCTACTTACTTCCTAACATGGTGCTGAAGTAATTTCCCCTCAAGTTTAGGATCTCTACGTCCGACAAGATAGATACGAGTAAAGTAGCGCGGATTGGTCTTACTAGGCAGTGGGACGTAAAAGTATGGCCATCAAGGTAATAAGTGGAGTGGTTCGTGGATCTGAGTCCACGAGTGCGTCCACTCAAAGCCAAAATGCGCGGCAGGCCCGAAACCCTGTGGCGCTGGCATCTAACGTCCATGTAACAAATAGCGCCATCTATTCTGATGCATCTGTGGTCTGTCTTCGTTGCAGCCGCGCCCATGCGCCAAGTGAGCGCATCAGGGAGAGCGGCCAGGCGAGAGACTTGGCGCGGAACATAGCGGAGAGAATAGAGCGTGAAGAGGAGAGCTTGGAAGTTCACGGCAAGCTAAGCGTGGCTGATTCACATCACCATCTAGCTGAATCGTAAAAACTTCTGGCCCTCGGGGCATGGACGCCAAGAATCGCATAGTTAGGCGCCTAAACGGCGTCAGAGGACGTGTCTAGCCAGAGATAGCGCCACTTTCTACCCCTCCACCCGCCCCCCGTGGTCTTGACCTTTCAAGAGATTGTGCTACTTTAAGTCCCCGGAAAATACGGTAATTGCTTCTATCAACTCGGGCTTCTAGAAGGGTAGGGCTGTGTTTTGACCGGCGATATTTATGTTTGAGAATTGAAACGATGGCAACAATCTTTCAGAGCAGAGAAGAGGCGCTTAAGGGGCGCAAATGGCATTTGGTTGACGCAACAGATGTGGTGTTGGGTCGGCTGGCTAGTGAGGTGGCAGGATTAATTCGTGGCAAGCACAAACCTGCTTTTACTCCGCACGTGGATGGCGGTGATTTTGTGGTTGTGATTAACGCTTCAAAAGTTAGGCTAAGTGGAGATAAGAGAACGAGTAAAAAATATTACCGTCACTCCGGCTACATTGGAAATTTAAAAACGATTGATGCTGAGCGCTTGCTAGCTAAATTTCCGGACCGGGTCGTGCGCCAGGCCGTAAAGGGTATGCTGCCTAAGGGCAGGCTCGGACATCAGCTTAACACCAAGGTGAAAGTTTATGCTGGTGCCGATCATCCGCATCAGGCTCAGATGGCAGAACCTTACGAATTGAAGTGTTTAAAAACCAAGAAGGCGGTTTGAGTTTAGGAAGAGTAACGGGGAGCAGAGAGATACAAGGAAGGTGTGATGAAAGGGTGGGATGCGCATACGATAGGTAGAAGAAAAAGTTCGGTCGCGAGAGTCTTTCTGAAAAAAGGCTCGGGCCAGCTGGTGGTAAATGGCATGGCTTATGATAGCTACTTTGGTCGCGAGACTTTACGCATGGTAGTGCGTCAGCCTTTGGTGGCTTTGGAGTTGGTCGAAGCGTACGACATTCAGATTAATGTAACAGGTGGTGGGAAATCGGGACAGGCCGGGGCTTGCCGGCACGGAATTGCCCGCGCCCTAGACAGTGTTGATCGCGAGGCTCACCATTCTATTTTGCGATCAGGCGGATTCCTTACCCGCGATGCGCGCGAGGTCGAGCGCAAAAAATACGGAAGGCATAAGGCCAGAAAGAGACCGCAATTCTCGAAGCGCTGACCTTTTTTAGGGTGTGGCTTTTACTCCGGCGATTCGGCGCCCAGGTTGAGCACGACCCCAATGCTAAGCATGATGATGTTTGCCAGCCAGGCTGCCAGCCAAGCCGGGCACATCTCGGCGCGTCCTAGCGCCAGGCTGAAGGAGTGCACGGCGTAATAGGAGAAGCCGATTACAATCCCGGCCACAAAACCAACGGACATGCTGCCGGATCGCGCGCTGCGAAGTGAGAAGGGCAGTACCAGCAAGGAGCTTACAAAAACCACGAAAGGAAAAGAGATTTTTGCGTACAGATCGGAATAGTAGCCAGCCGTCGAAACGCCATTGGCGATCTGACGCGCAATAAAGCGTCGCAGCTCCATAAAGCTCATGCTGGCGGGGGGTGTTTCAGCAGCATAAAAGTCGGGTGGTGTTTCGGCGATTGGTAGAGCCAGGGATTTCATTTTGTTAATCTCAATCTGCCGGTTTCTTGGAAAGAGATACTGCGTGACTCCGAACATGGTCCAGCCGAGACCTTCCTTCACCCAAGTAGCGCGCGTGGCGTCAGTACGTCTGTTGATACGAAAACCCGGGCCGATTTCTAGTTTGGAGAGCCCATGCAAGGTGTCGTCGCGCGAATCAAACATGGCTACGGAGTAAAACTCATGACCTGATCGCCACCAGAAGTCGTTCTGACTGTAACTACCTGTTTTATGTTTCTCCCTGATGTCGATGTTGTAAATCTCTTTTTCGCGGCGCACGCAGTACGGCACTACGGTTTCAGCCAAGAGCATTGAGAAAAGGCTGAGAATCAGGCCGATCACCAGCACTGGCCGGGCGATCCATGAGATCTTCAGTCCTGATGCGCGCATCGCGGTGATCTCCGAATTCTTGGAGAGTAGCCCAATGGTGAGCATCGTGGAGACAAGCATCGCCACCGGCAAGGTCATATTAAAATATGGGGGTACCTTGAATAAAAAATACTTCAGCACCAAGCCCATGCTGGCGTCCTCTTGGGCCAGATTGTCCAGGCGGTCAAAAATGTCCAGCATCAGAAACAAGAAACAGAACCCCATTGAGCACAGTAGGAAATTTCGAAGAAGCTCGCGCGTTATATAGCGGTGAATTGTTTTCATGCGCGTTGCCACAAGTTGATTCTGTTTGCCGCAAAATGCAGCAGATTTTCAAATCCGTGCAAAATGGATTGCCATTTTTCGCTTCCCATCTTGTGCAGACTGTACGCTGCAAAAATGGCTACCACAACATTCGGAAGCCACAGCCCCAAATGGGGATTTATACTCCCAGCTTCACTTAAAATTATTCCGATTGTGAGCAATCCATAGTACCCAAGAAAGACCAGAATGCCCAGGCATACAGAGATGGTGATGCCCCAAGATTTTTGGGCCCGTGGCGGCTGGATGCCTAGCGGCATGGCCATCAGAGCCAAGAATAGAGAGGCAAAGGGCATTGAAAAACGCCGCACCCGTTCAATATGCAGGCGATTTATCTC
>JAAYZI010000262.1 GCA_012514925.1 Deltaproteobacteria bacterium
AAGAGAATTCAGCGGAGTTGATGGATGTCTTCCAGAGTGGGTGAACTCCTGGTACGTGCCGGGTTGATAACCTCGGAGCAGCTGACTAAAGCAGTGGAGGCGCAATCCACGGGGGGCGGATCTATTCCGAGTCACCTTGTAAAGTTCGGGTTCCTCACCGAACAAGACTTTGTTGAAACTCTAAGCAAACAATATGCCGTCCCGATCATTGAACTTGAAGATTGCACCATCGATGCCTCAGTAACAGAGCTAATCCCTCACAACCTCGCCACAAAACACGGGCTCATTCCTGTCGTAAAGAAAGATAACACTCTGACGGTCGCGATGTCGGACCCGTCCAACATCACAGCCCTAAATGATATCAAGTTTATCACGGGATTAGATATCCAGGTGGTGCTTGCTCCCGAGAGCCAGATTAAGACCAAGCAAGAAAAGATCTACGAGGACACAGTCTCCTACGACAGCATCATCGACGGCATGGCGAGCGACAGTCTCGAAGTCGTAGACGTCAACGACGAAGTGGATATAAATGAACTGGAAAAAGCCACCGAAGACGCGCCGGTGGTAAAGCTGGTAAACGCTATCTTAAGCGATGCCATCAAAAAAGGCTCCTCAGACATCCATTTAGAACCGTATGAAAAAATTTTTCGTGTCAGGTTCCGAATCGATGGAGTGCTCTATGAAATCATGAAGCCTCCCCCAAAATTAAAAAATGCTATCACCTCGCGCCTTAAAATCATGGCAGACCTGGATATCGCGGAGCGGCGCTTGCCCCAAGATGGGCGCATCAAACTAAAACTCGGAAGCGGCAAAGAGATGGACTTCCGAGTAAACGTGCTCCCCACTCTGTTCGGTGAAAAAGTCGTGCTGCGCCTTCTTGATAAATCCAACTTACAACTCGACATGGAAAAATTGGGATTTTTCCCCGATCAGCTGGCACATTTTAAAACTGCAATCTCCAAGCCCCACGGCATGATCTTGGTAACCGGTCCAACAGGCTCTGGAAAGACGACCACTCTGTATTCAGCTTTAGCTGAACTTAACAAACTCACCACCAACATCTGTACAGCTGAAGACCCGGTTGAGTTCAACCTCTCCGGTATCAACCAAGCCCAGATGCATGACGATATCGGCTTTAACTTTGCCTCAGCCCTAAGGGCGTTTCTGCGGCAAGACCCAGACGTGATTATGGTGGGTGAAATTCGCGACTATGAAACCGCAGAAATTGCGATCAAGGCGTCGCTTACCGGACATTTGGTGCTTTCTACGGTACACACGAATGATGCCCCTGCCACTATAAGCCGCTTGCTCAACATGGGAGTGGAACCATTTTTAGTAGCATCTTCCATTAACTTAATTGTTGCTCAACGCCTAGCCCGCCGTGTCTGCGCCAACTGCGCAGAGGAAGCCAAACTAAACCCTGAGATTCTGGTTAATATCGGAATCCCACCAACTGAAGCGATGCACATAAAAACCATGGTCGGCAGGGGGTGCGAGCAGTGCAGCGGCACCGGTTACAAAGGCCGTGTGGCGCTGTATGAAGTCATGCCGATGTTTGAAGAAATCCGTGAGTTTGTTCTAAACGGATCATCAACTACAGAACTAAAACGCGAGAGCATGAGGCTTGGGATGATGACCCTTAGAGCCTCCGGGCTTTTGCGACTTAGAGAAGGGACAACAACGGTGGAAGAAGTCCTGCGAGTAACTGCTGCGGATTAAGCGCCGCCGCAACCATATTTACTGGAGAACGAATATGCCGGTTTATCTTTGGGAAGGCACTGATGCTACGGGGAAGAAGCTCTCCGGAGAGATTGAGGCCAAAAATGTACAAGCAGTTTTTAATCATCTTAAAAACCAGCGCGTTATCCCTAACGCCAAAAAAATACGGGAGAAGGGCAAAGGGCTTGAGATGGAAATCAAGATCCCAGGCTTCGGCCCAAAAGTGCAGACCAACGACGTGGTGATCTTCACCCGCCAATTTGCAACCATGGTCGATGCTGGCCTTCCTTTAATTCAAGCACTTAACATTTTAGCAGTGAACCACGAGAACAAGGCCTTTAAAAAAGTACTGCTAGGTGTAAAAGAACAGGTCGAAAGCGGGGGAACTTTGGCGGACGCCATGAAACAGTACCCCCAAGCATTTGACGATCTGTTCGTTAACATGGTACGCGCCGGTGAAAGCGGCGGTATTCTGGATATTATTCTTGAGCGGCTTTCCGTCCAACTCGAAAAATCAATGAAGTTGAAACGCGAAATAAAAACCGCCATGATCTATCCAAGCGTCGTAATCGGCGCGGCCATAATTGTAACCGCTATTTTGCTGATCTTTGTAATTCCTACCTTCGCCGAAATGTTTAACGACTTCGGCTCTGCTCTGCCTCTACCCACTCAGATTGTAATTAACCTTTCAAATTTTTGCGTAGATAATTGGATTATCATCTTTGGAACCATTGGAGGAGCCTTAGGATTTCTGCTGCGCTTTCAGGCAACTGATCGTGGTAAGGAAGTCCTTCATCCAATAGCGTTAAAACTTCCGGTTTTTGGAGAGATCATCAGGAAAGTGGCAGTGGCACGCTTCTCCCGAACCTTAGGCACGATGCTAAGCTCAGGTGTGCCGATTCTAGATGCGCTATATATCTGCGCCCGCACAGCCGGAAATTTTGTGGTAGAAAGGGATGTGCAACGCGCGCGTGTGGCGATTTCTGAAGGTAAATCCATGGTCGAACCGCTTAGCAGCTCAGTGGTATTCCCCGCCATGGTAGTCTCAATGATCGGTGTGGGAGAGTCAACCGGCGCACTGGATGCAATGCTCTCCAAAATCGCGGATTTTTATGAAGACGAAGTCGATAATGCCGTCACCGCCATGAAACAGCTGATAGAACCTCTTATGATCTTGGTGCTGGGTGTCATTATCGGTGCGCTGGTGGTCGCGATGTATCTGCCTATCTTCCGTATGGGCACGGTCATTTAAGCCGGGGGGTGCCTTGCTTGAGCGACAGCTGAATCAGAGGGATAATCATGAAAACACAGGCTACCACGAGCTAAGATCCAGTTTGCTGGTTGCCGTCAGAACTTGTCTTTTGGCAGTGGCCCTCGTAGCAGCCTCAATTTATGGCGTGTATGTCCGCCATGAAAGCTGGGCTTCAATCTCCTACTTCTATCCGCATTTTGCGCTACTTTTTGGCTTTTGCGCGCTAAGCGGTCTTTGGATTGCCTGGAAAACAACGGGAACATTCTTCATCTGTCTGCAGTTTGCTGTTGATATCGCTGTTGTCACTGGAGTTGTTTACGCCACCGGCGGTCCTATAAGCCCCCTTATTTTCCTATACCTCCCAATTGTAATGGGCGCTGCGGTCGTAAGCTCTGTGTATGTAGCGCTAGGCATCACCGTTCTTAATTTAGCGGCCTATGCCGCGCTGCTTTGGGGTTTAAGCAGTGGACAAATACCCATGTTCGATGAGGGCGCCGTGCTCGAACTACCAA
>JAAYZI010000024.1 GCA_012514925.1 Deltaproteobacteria bacterium
GGCAGAGGGCGGTAATTTCGGATGGCAGTACCGAGGTCAGCATAGGTGACAGTTAGTATGGGCGATTTAGGTGCGTTCCTTCAATCTCCGGGACCGTTCCCAGGGGTGCCGTCTGGACCGGTGCTCTGTGGATACTTTGCCTAACAATAAGTAATCAATTGAGGTGTTATCCACACGAATATAATACGCCATTTTAAAAATTAGTACCTTTACCGCCACTAAAAAGGCCACTATATATTGTGGTGCTTAATCGATCATTGCACAATATATAGTGCTTTTGAGTATAGGCTTTTAATCTTTAGTGTAAGTTCGGCTGTTAAATTTGGACTGTTAAATTCAAAAAGGGGTGGCATGGAAAACCAAGGGATGGAAACAGAGGAAGTTAGAATTCGGCCTAAGAGGAGTTTAAACTCCCCTGATTCAATCTCTCGAATCAAGGAGAAGCTCGAACGGCGCGGCAAGCAGGGCTCCCTACGCGCGCCTGTTCAGGGTCGCATCCGCCGCCACTTCACCATGCCCGGGCTCCATCCTTTTGATGAAATCGAGTGGGAGGAGAGGGACGTCGGCATTACGGATGATCATGGAAAGGTTATCTTTGAGCAGAAAGGCATTGAGGTGCCAGTTTTCTGGAGTCAGACTGCCATCAATGTAGTGGCTTCCAAGTATTTCCGCGGCGCTAAAGATTCAAACGATAGGGAGTCAAGTATTAGGCACTTGATTACCCGTGTGACGGATACGATTTGCGCTTGGGGGCGTAAAGATGGCTATTTCAAGAACCTCCAAGAGGCCGAGAGTTTTAATGCAGAGCTGTCATATATTTTGGTCAACCAGTATGCGGCGTTTAATTCTCCGGTGTGGTTTAACGTTGGCGTGCAAGATTGTCCTCAGTGCAGCGCTTGCTTTATCGTGTCTGTAGATGACTCGTTGGATTCCCTGCTTGAGCTTCAAACTATCGAGGCCAAACTGTTCAAGTACGGCTCCGGTACCGGCAGCAATCTTTCCACGATTCGTTCAAGCAAAGAACGCTTGAAGGGTGGTGGGGTTCCCTCCGGACCGGTTTCATTTATGCGCGGTTATGATGCCTGGGCGGGAATTATCAAGAGCGGCGGCAAGACCCGGCGCGCCGCGAAGATGCAGATCCTCTCGGCAGAGCACCCAGATGTGGTGGAGTTCATTACCTGTAAAAGTAACGAAGAAAAGCGCGCTTGGGCTCTGATTGAACAGGGATATGACGGCGGCTTTGCCGTGCCGGGAGGCGCTTATGATTCAGTGTTCTTCCAGAATTCAAATCTCAGCGTGCGTGTGAGCGATGAGTTTATGGAAGCGGTTGAGAAAGACGGCACTTTTTACACCCGCCGCGTTACAGATGGAGAGATTTGCGAGTGCTTAAAGGCGGCTGAGGTCATGCGCAAGATCGCAGAAGGTACGCACGTGTGCGGGGATCCGGGGCTGCAGTTCGATACTACTATAAATAAGTGGCATACCACCCCGAACTCAGGGCGTATCAATGCCAGCAATCCATGCAGCGAATATATGCACGTTGATAACTCCGCCTGTAATTTGGCCAGTATTAATCTGCTCCGTTATCTGGATGAGGATGGTGAGTTTGACGTCGCAGGGTTCAAGCATACTGTCGATGTTTTAATTACGGCTCAGGATATTTTGATCGATAATTCAAGTTATCCAACCAAGCGGATTGGGAAGAACGCGCAAACTTTCAGACAGTTGGGATTAGGGTACGCCAATTTGGGAGCGGCTCTAATGTGTCAGGGGCTACCATACGATTCGGTTCAGGGCCGGGAATGGGCTGCTGCGGTTACTTCAATTATGACCGGAGAAGCTTATAAGATGAGCGGCCTCTTAGCGCGTGACTTGGGTTCATTTGCAGAGTTCGAAAAGAACCGGGAGCCCATGCTGGAAGTTATCGCCAAGCATAGGGATGCCGCTCAGAAGTTAAGCGGAGAGAGCTTGCCGTTAAGCATACTTTCTGAGGCGCAGCGCGTCTGGGACGAAGCTTTAGATTTGGGGGAGAATTACGGTTATCGTAACGCCCAGGCCACGGTCTTGGCTCCGACTGGTACGATCTCTTTTATGATGGATTGCGATACTACCGGGATTGAGCCGGATATTGCGCTTGTGAAATATAAGAGGCTAGCCGGGGGTGGCCTGCTTAAGCTTGTAAACCAGAGTGTGGTGCGGGCTCTTAGAACCTTGCAGTACGCGGAAGATGAGATTGCAAAAATCGTGGAATATATTGACCAGAAGGGCACGATTGAGGGTTGTGAGCTTCTTAAAGTCGAGCATCTTCCGGTTTTCGATTGCGCGTTTAGAGCGGCCGGAGGCACTCGAAGCATTCACTATCTGGGGCATCTGAGCATGATGGCCGCCACACAGCCCTTTATCTCTGGGGCTATTTCAAAAACAGTTAATCTTCCTAAAGAGGCCACTGTAGATGAAATTTTTGATATTTATGTGAGGGCTTGGCGGGAAGGTATTAAAGCTGTGGCGCTTTACCGTGATGGCTCCAAGCGCACCCAACCTGTTTCAGCGCAAGAAAGTCAGCAGGAAGAGCCGATAGCTAAGAGCAAGCCGATACGGCGGCGTTTGCCGGATGAGCGCCAGGCTATCACTCACAAATTCAGTGTGGGCGGTTTGGAAGGTTATTTAACGGTGGGCTTATATGAGGATGGCTCTCCCGGCGAGATCTTTTTAGTGGTGGCCAAAGAAGGTTCAACCCTTTCGGGAGTTATGGATGCGTTTGCCACTTCAATTTCGATTGCGCTTCAGTATGGTGTGCCGCTTGGGGCGCTTGCTAAGAAGTTTTCACACATGCGTTTTGAGCCTTCCGGTTTTACGCAGAACAAGGATATTCCGCTGGCCAAATCAATTGTGGATTATATGTTTCGCTGGATGTCGCAGAAGTTTTTGAGTTTGCAGGAGCAGGAGGCGTTAGGCTTGGCTTCTAAGCAGAATGGAAACGGTGAGGCGAAGCTGGAAGCAAAGGAGGAGTCTCCAGATAAGGCAGACTTTAATGCTGAACATGTAACCGGTAGTAACGGATCAAAGAACTCCGCTCAGGGGCTGAAGGAAGCAACGCAGCTTATCATGTCTACCTTTCATAATTCGGAAGATGCGCCGCCTTGTACCGCATGCGGTTCGAGCATGATGGTGCGCCAGGCCGGGTGTTACGTTTGTCTAAATTGTGGCGCGCAGGGTGGGTGCGGATAAGGAGAGGGCTGAAGA
>JAAYZI010000263.1 GCA_012514925.1 Deltaproteobacteria bacterium
GGCCACTGCGCACCCTGCTCGATTACGGCCTTCCTAACCTAAGCGTACGGGTGTGGAATCCCGGTAACCTGGGAGGCGAGCCTCACCTTATTAACTACTTCCCGCTGCCTTATTTTATCATGTCGCTGCTTTCCCTGGTCATGCCGGTCGGAAGAGCTTTTAACCTGGGGCTCCTCCTGCCAGTCGCAGCGCTAACTCCAGCTGTTTACTTCGGTGCCAGAGCCGCCGGGCTTCGCTTTCCCGCGCCTCTTATAACTGCAGCAGCCTCTCTTTTTTTTCTACTAAATGAATCTTTCTCAATGTGGGGCGGCAACGTGCTCTCTTTACTGGCCGGGCAGTTCGCACATGCCTATGCCATATTCCTACTGATGATCGGCGTAGGCTTGCTATGCCGCGAAGTCCGCCGCAACCGTCCTCCTTTTTGGTCGATAATCTGCTTTAGCGCCGTGGCTATAAGCCACTCCTATATCTTCTTGGGAGCGCCTTTTATGCTGCTTGCAGTCTTGACATGCCAGCCCTTGGGCGCTTTCCGCCGCCGCTTTTGGACCTGCCTGACGTGCGGGATCGGCTCGCTCCTACTGGCAGCTTGGTTTATCGTGCCCATGCTCGACAATGCGCCCTGGACCACTCCGTTTGCAATTAAATGGATCTCCGAAAATATATGGGATGAGGCCTTACCTCCCATCTTTTTCCCCGCGCTGGCTATGCTTGCAGTAACCTCAGCCTACCTCCTTTTTAAGAAGACCACGCGAGCATGTGCCCTAAACCTGTGGCAGTTTTTCTTGATCCCGATACTAGGCTATTTGGCCTGCTTTTTTATCTTCCCTCTGATTGGATTGGTGGATGTGAGGGCGCTGCCGCAGATTGAGTTGTTTACGATGCTGCTAGCCGGCGCATTGACAGGATTAACGCTGCGCAGCTGCGGAAGAATCCCAGCACTGCTCTTCTCGCTCCCAACCGTACTAGCGGCAATTTGGTGGACTAACATAAACGTCACAAAACTCCCGTCCTGGTTGGAGTGGAACTTTTCCGGATGGCAAAGTAAACCACTCTACCAGGACCTGACTCAGCTCTCGGAACAGATTCGCGGCGATTTTTCCATGCCGCGGGTGATTTATGAACACGACCTCATCAATCAAGGAACTGGCACAGAGCGGGTTTTTGAAATGCTGCCCTATTTTGCCGGCCGCGCTACCCTTGAGAGCCTCTACTTGCAAGCATCGATTCTAGCGCCCATGGTATTTCACCTTCAAGCAGAAATCAGCAAAACCCCCAGCTGTCCCTTCTGGCAACTTGAATGCCCGACCTTTAATCTGCAAAAGTCCTGGCCTCGCTTAACGCTTATGGGAGTCGGCTCTTTTATACTCGTTACCCCGGAACTGCTCGCACAGGCGCGCATGCTCCCGTTCCTGGAAGAGCACGGGCAATACGGTCCGTGGTATCTTTTTGAGTCTAAGACGCAGCCGGACCTGATTGAAACTTTCAAGCATAAACCAATCTTATCAACTGACAGCTATTGGAATGATCGGTTTTTTGTGCGACCTCGCATCCACAAAGGCTCCCCAGGCGACCTGCCAAAAATTCCGGTTAATCCCAACGACTGGAAGGAATTTTTTTACCAATGGTTCACCGGATATGATGGATCTCAACCGATGATCGTACTGCCTAATGGGCCGGGCCGAATTCCTGAGAAATTTCTAAATACCCCCTCTGCGTGGAGTGCTATGCCAAACTGCAAGCCCCAGGTTAAAGTTGAAATGAGCCGTCTAACTATAAACACGAACTGCCCCGGCCGAGCGCACTTCCTTAAGTTCTCCTATCATCCCAGTTGGAAAGCTGATAGCGGCGATGAAATTTTCATAGCCAGTCCTGGATTCCTGGCATTAGTCCCATCCCAAGCCAAGGTGGTCCTGACATTCGGCCAAAGCCGCCTTTGGCAAATAGCGGGATGGGCCTCCCTGATCAGTTTTTGCGGGCTTCTTGCTTGGGCATATCACCGCAGACCACGCCGTACCTAAACCCATATTATAACCGCTTACGCGGGGAATTAATTTCACTTTCTCTGGAGAAAGTAATATTCATACAAACGATTACGAAGCTTTTATTAAACCTTGTCACTTATGCATATCTCGCCCATAGCTCTCTGACTCATAATTTATCAATCCTTTGCACGAGATATGCATATGCGACAAGACCAACATTAGGTCATACCAGATTGAATGACCTTACGTTTTATATGAAAAATCATACGCCATCTGTATGATCATAACCGCTTACGCGGGGAATTGATCATGCAATTTTTGTTTTAAGCCTTTCGGTGGCGCAGAATTAAATTCACTTTCTCTGGAGAAAGTAAACATGCAAGGCTACGTCTTAAGTGCGATTAGTTGGGGAAGACTCCCAGCGCCGCCAGCGCAGTGCGTTCTATCGCAGCTTGTCCGTCTTGGTGCATAATGCGCACCACCTCAAATGAGGGGCCTAACCGCCGCCTTAAACAGTCATCGCGTCGACGATCTCGGAGTTGTTTCACCGCCGTGTGGTGTGATGGACCGTCGATTTCAATATTGATTGTGCGGTCTCCGATCTTCACCTCTAAGTCAAGCTCGAAACCATAATGATAGGTGCCAACTAAAATCTGGGCGTCTGGAAGCTTCGCCCGTAGTGCAGCGGCAGTCCGGTGCTCACACGTTAGATGGTTCGGATTAGGAAGCCGATCCGCCTCGGCAAAAAGCGCAGCTAGACGAAGGCCGGGCACGCGATCATGCAAAGCAAAGCCCTGGCTTAAGAGGTGCAGATCAAGTTGAGTCATTTCTTTAAGCTTATCGGCTGCAGCAAATAACTGATTCAGTAACTCCTCTGCCTGATCGCCTTGCGCCGCCAATCCGTAGAGAGCATTGCCGATAGCCTGAGGATCTAACGTCGGGCACTGAACAACTTTATCGGAGAGAGCCTCTAAGAGCTTCTTTGGAACAATGGAACTGTCAAGCGACTGCAAACCGTAAAGAGCGTTGCCGATAGCCTGAGAATCTAACGTCGGGCACTGAACAATTTTATCGGCAAGAACCTCTAAGAGCTTCTTTGGGACGATGGAGCTATCAAGCGACTGCAAACCGTAAAGAGCGTTGCCGATAGCCTGAGGATTAAGCGACGGACACTTAGCAACCTTATCGGAAAGAGCCTCTAAGAGCTTCCTTGGAACGGTGGAGCTATCAAGCGACTGCAAACCGTAAAGAGCGTTGCCAATCTCTTGAGGCTTAAACGCCTCCTGGCACTGAACAACCTTATCGGAAAGAGCCTCTAAGAGCTTCCTTGGAACAATGGAGCTATCAAGCGACTGCAAACCGTAGAGAGCGTTGCCGATAGCCTGAGGATTAAGCGACGGACACTTAGCAACCTTATCGGAAAGAGCCTCTAAGAGCCCCCGTGATACCACCCTCTTGTCGTACGGGTTAAGACCGTACATGAAATTTCCTACACCCTGCCCATTCAACTCCCCTCGCTCAGAAACAAGCACCTGGGTACATGCGTTCATCAACTTTAGCAGCTCCTCACTCCAGCTGACCCACCTACCATTCTCTCTTTTTACCAACTTGGATAAGCGATGAAGCGCAATCGCAATATTTACTCCGTTGGCAGCAGGATGAAGAAGCTTTTCGGTGGCAAAGCTGCAAAA
>JAAYZI010000264.1 GCA_012514925.1 Deltaproteobacteria bacterium
AGTTCTGGCTCGAAGATCCGTAGGTTCAGGCGCAGTGGCGGGTTTTCGCGCTTCTAGGGCAGGTGGTTTAGGCGGACTGGGTTGGACCGGTTGGATTTTGGGAGGGGGGCGCTTAGGCTCACTCTTTGATTTTAAAGGTGTTGGGGATGGAGCTATGGCTTTAATCTCAGGCGGCTCTATCGCGGTTGTCTGCGAACTTGGTGCGCTTATCTGCGGCTCTATCGCACTTACCTGTGGCTCTACTGTAGTTGTCTGCGGCTTCTCTGTAGGCGCGGCGGGAGGGGGAGGCGTCGGTACGGGTATAGTTTCGGGTGGTTTCGACAAAATGGTGCCGGAAGACATCTGGGAAAGCAGGGCGTTTACCTCGCTGTCGCCGTCAAAAAATTTTTCGTCTGCTTCTGGTTCTTCCAGGGTGTACACTCTTACAGGTTTTTTCTTTCGAGGCTTAGGTGTAACTTCTTGGTATTCGTCGATGAAGTCGAATTCAATCATCACGCTGTCATCGTCTTCGTCGTAGTCATCGTCATAGGAGCTTGCTTCAAATGATGATTCCTCGCTTCCAGCAGGGGACTCGACCATAACCAAGGCACCGGCTTCTTCTAAGAGGCTGTGAGGAACTTCGAGATCTCGCGCGGAAGCCGCAGTCTTAATACAAAGTGGGGCGTGTTCCAGAAAGTCTTTGGCCTGTTCCGCGCTAAAGCCCAAATCGGCTACCAGCACTGTTTTGACTCGCCGCAGGGTTTCGGCAGAATCATCTCCCAGGCCGTGGAACACCAATTTATGTTTTGCGGAAACGGACATGTACTTAACTTACCCCTTAACTTTCAGGCACAAAGCAAGCTTTTCTGCTCATCGATTTAACACACCCCGTTTCGCTCCATACCATCGTTCCGCGCTGTTTCGGCCTCTATCATAGATCGAAAAACTGTTCTACCGCGGCTCTTGCCTAACCTGGATGTTTCACCTGTCAGCTGGGTAGATGCTAGCGTAAACCTGCGGACTTGCAAAGATTCGATCACAACTTCGCGCGGATCGTAACCGTTCACACGAATATTACTTTCTCCGGAAAAAGTGAACGGTTACCATAAATATTACTTTCTCTGGAGAAAGTGTAATGAACTCCGCGTTACCGCCCAGGCTGAAAACGGATCTCCTCAAGCAGGGCTTCGGTTAATTCGTAAAGCCTTTCGTTACTTTCGGCTTCTTGCTCTGAAAGTGTAATGGTCAGGGTGCCGTCCCTGCCGAGGCGATATCGTTGAGGCGCGTCTTTAATCAATTTTAGCACCTGCGCTGTGTCGATTTTAGCAAGTGGGCTTAAGCTTAAGGTAAGCTTCTGCTTACTCAGCCTGGCCGAAGTGACTCCGTGTTTTCTCAGTAATCCGCGATAGCGCATTACCTTTATAAGGTTTACAACCTCGGGGCACGGGTTTCCAAAGCGGTCGCTGATCTCAAGTTCGAGTTCAAGCGCTTCGGCGCTGCTTGAAATCGCCGTCAGGCGTTGATACAAGACCAACCTCTCAGAGATATCTGGAATGTAGCTTTCCGGGATATAGGCTCCGACGCCAAGGTTGACTTCTGGATCGATGTACTCCTCCAGTTCAAGTTCCTCTCCCTTTATGCTCAGAATCGCTTCACGTAAGATTTTTGTGTAAAGCTCATATCCCACCGCGTGCATGTTCCCGGATTGCTCGCGTCCCAGCAAATTGCCGGCGCCGCGGATCTCTAAATCTCGAATGGCTAGATTGAATCCTGCGCCAAGGTCATCAATTGCCTGCAACACCTTTAGGCGTTTAAGCGCATCCGGCCCAAGCTTTTTAGCTTGTGGCGCCAACAGATAGCAGTAGGCCTGACGATCACTGCGGCCGACGCGGCCGCGCAGTTGGTAAAGCTGCGCCAATCCCAAGCGGTCAGCGCGATCAATAATAATGGTGTTGCAATTTGGAATATCGAGTCCGGATTCGATAATTGTAGTGCAGACCAATACGTCAATTTCATGACGTAAAAAACGCTGCATGATGTCTTCTAATTGCTGTTCAGGCATCTGACCGTGTGCTACTTCCAGTCGCACCTCTGGGATTAGGCGCGCCAACTCCATGCCGACTGAATAAATGCTCTGCACTCGGTTGTGAACATAGAAAACCTGGCCGCCGCGCCGGTGCTCCCGCAGCACGGCGTCGCGTATAAGCGTGTCATCACGGGTGGCCAGGTAAGTCATGATGGCGTGTCGATCTAAGGGGGGAGTGTTGATAACGCTGATATCGCGCAGATTAAGAAGTGACATGTGCAGCGTGCGGGGAATTGGCGTAGCGGTCAAGGTGATCACATCCACCTGGCGTTTGAGCTGCTTTAAGCGCTCTTTCTGCTTCACTCCGAAGCGATGCTCTTCGTCGATAATCAACAGCCCTAAATCTTTGAACTGGATATTACGGTGCAGTAGTTTATGGGTGCCGATGACAATATCAAGCGTTCCATCCTTTAACTCTTCTAAGGTCTGTTTGTTTTGGGCTGGTTTGTAAAAGCGGCTTAATGCCCCGATTTTTACGGGATAATCCCGGAAACGATCTTGGAAGGTTTTTTTATGCTGTTCCACCAGGATGGTCGTCGGCACCAGTAGAGCAGTTTGGCGCGCGTGCTGCGCGCATTTATAGGCGGCTCTCAAAGCCACTTCGGTTTTGCCGAACCCCACATCTCCGCACACCAAGCGATCCATGGGTTTATCAGCGGCCATATCTGTTAAGGTTGCACGGATCGCAGCCAATTGATCAGGAGTCTCATCAAAGGGAAACTCATCTGCGAAACGTTCATCTTCAGCGCCTTCTGGGTCGAAGCGCCAGCCGCGCGCCAAGCTACGGGCGGCATAAAGTTTAATCAAATCCCCGGCCATCGCCACGGCCGATTGGCGCACTTTGCGCTTAACCTGAAACCAGCGGTTAGAACCGAGACGATCAAGGGCTGGCGGCCGATCTTCCGCGGTCACGTATTTTTGGATACGACCGATATTTTGAATCGGCAAAAAAAGCGTGCTGTCGGCGTATTGAATCTGTACAAAATCGCTTTCAACCCCCTCAACTTTGCGATTCGTTAAGCCTTGATAACGCCCGATGCCGTAATCCTCGTGCACAATTAAGTCACCGCTTTGTAGTTGAGAAATCGATCCAAGCAAACGTTGCAAGCTCTGGGGCCGTGCACTTCGGCGCGAGCGGTAAGACCTTTGCGGAAATATTTCGTGTTCAGCTATGAACACCAACTTTGCTTCCGCAAGCGCGGCACCTTCTGAGAGGTGGCCGAGAAGAATCGCCACGGGGTGAGGCGTGCGTTTAGCGCGCCACTCTGTGTATCCTCCCTGTATAATGTCTGCTTCCCAATCAATGCTTAGGAGCATGCGCTGCAGGCGCAGCGCCCGTTCGGTTGAACCAACTACAAAGGAGACATTGTAATTCTTTGATCGCCAGGCGTCTAAGGCTTCGGCCAGAGGCTGGAGCGCGTTGCCACTTCCAACCTTGGTTTTTAGTTTTAGGGCAAGCGCTGTATGAGAGCTGGATCTGATATTGATGGGCGTGACGGTTTCGGTTCCTGCTTGCGGAGTCAGATCATTTAAGTAACAGCGCTGATATGTTTCGGTGTGGGTCTGCAACTGGAGCGGTTCAAGAAAAAACATTTCTTTAGCTGGAAAAAGAAGCGGCTCATTCTGCATGCGGCTTTCGCGCTCGCAGAGCAGCTGTTGAAATTCGTCACCTACCCTCTGGATGGCATTTCGATCATTTATGACTAGGAGAGTATCGGCTGGTAGGTAATCGAAGACTGTTGCCAGGGGGGCCAGCCCTACCGCAATCGCAAGTTCGATGCCGGGGTACAGCAAGTCTTCGCTTAGGGCGGTTGTGATCTTAGCCGTTTCGCTAGGGAGTAATTCCAACTCCGCCGCGCGATTTTTTATCTTGCAAATGGCGTCATGCAGCAGAGCTTTTCCTCCAGGGCTGCTTAGTTGGAGGAGCTCTCTAACTGGGAGAATTTCGGCCGTATTGGATTCAGAGACGGAGCGTTGAGTGTTGACGTCAAATAGGCTGATGCGTTCGATCTGGTCGTCGCACAGCTCTAGGCGGTAAGCTTGCGCCGAGCCGGCCGGTGCAAAATCGATCACGCCGCCGCGCACTGCCAGTTGGCCTGTTTCCTCCACCAGCGAGACTCGTTGATAGCCGTTGCGATCAAAAATCTGCAGCAGCTCTGTGCGTGGTATAGTATCTCCGCACTTAAGGTTGAAACTAAGTTCTTTTATAAAGTGCGGTGGAATCGTCATCTGCACCATGGCCGCTACACTGGCCACGCAAATGAAGCGTTGTTTCGAGGCGAGGTTATAAAGTGTGTGAATACGTTCCGCCGTAATATGAAGCTGTGGAGAGACGGCCTCAAAAGGAAGCGTGTCCCAAGGGTCTAGGTACAGTGGCTTTGAGTTACTCTCAAAAAAACGAAGGTCGCCGTGCAGATTTTCAGCAGTTTTTATATCTCCGCACAGCACCATAATCTTAGGGTGCTTTAGGTGCAGCTCCGAGAGTAGCCAAGCCCCGGCAGCGGG
>JAAYZI010000265.1 GCA_012514925.1 Deltaproteobacteria bacterium
AGTACCGTATCAGTCAGACGTCGGTGGAGTCTCTGGCGGGGTTGTTGTAGCTCTATCCTTTTATGCTGAAGGTAAATATCCGATCAGGGGGGCGACCACCCCCCTGTAAACGTGACCTCGTCTAGGCCACCCCGTACGAAAGTTCGTCGGGGCACCGCTACGAGTTTGTGAGTCCTATCACCCCAATTTTGAAGTCTGCTCTTTAGCCGCTAGTTCACTGGCGAGAAACTCCGCTAAGCCTTGCGTGGGCACGCTGATCTTTTCTTTATCGCCGCCTCGATCAATCAAGATCTCCTCTCGAAGTTCAAAATGAAGTGTGGCTTTTGCTCCGATCAGCTCTCGCAATGTGGACTCCATGATTTCCTGGTATCCATCGTTTAGGCGTGCTTGGGAGCTGTCAAGCGAGAGGGTCACTTCATTTTTGCGCCGCAGTGCGTCGTAGAGCGAAAAGTACGCCATGCCGGCGGCCGCCATGCCGCCGCGTTCGATCAGCGCCGCTCCAATTTCACGCAATGCCTGAATGGCCTCGGCCCCAAGCGCTTTTTGCTCAGTAAGTTCCGTTACTAAGGGAGTGCTCTCAGAATTACGATTTACCAAGGCGCTGAAATCTTTGCCGCCAAGGAGCGTAACTTTGCCTTGCGAACGAGCTTCGGAAATGCGCTCCGCCAGCGGTTGCAGTTGTTGCGCACCCTGTTTGGCAAAAGTGAGGACGTAATTTTCGAGGAGCTCTGGCAGCCACTTACCCGCAAGTAGTCCTTCCAAAGTCGGTTGGCATAGCCGCCGTTCAAGTTCGCCATCCTGATAGCGATCTACGGTCACAATGTCAGCGCTAGTAAGGCAATCTGTTGGAACCTTAAAGTGAGCTCCGAATTCGGTATTATAGATGTTGCCGTCGTCGGCCACGGCTGTGCAGTTGGCACCGGTAGAGGCTACCATGCCCGCATCTGCGCCGGGGGTGGCTGCCAGCGTGAAGATCGTATCATTCCCGAGTACAAAAACTTTTGGTTTGAGGCCTCGCGCTTCAAAAGCCTCAAGAAAAGGCTTCCCGAGAAGGTCCCCATCCTTTAATCCCTTTAGAAACTTTTCTCCTTTTTGGTAAGCGCTCTTTTCCGTAATGCCGGTGGCTTCTCCGTCAACTCCACTCACCGCACCTGTTAACCGTTTACCGCGGAGGGCATTAGACCATACCATGCCGATCCCTTCGATCTTTTCAAGCTCAACTCCGCTATCTCGAAATTTATTAGTGGTGATCTCAGCGAGAGTTTTTGTGAAAGGCGCAAATCCTTCAACTTTTGCAGCGCGTACGATCTCGCCATTATCTAGATCACACAACACTTTCCAATCGTGGGTCCCACCGGGATTGAAGTTTACTAGAGTTGCCCTGGTATGGGAGCCGCCGACGTCGACGATCAGAAAAGAGGCTTCTCGTTCGAGCTGCATCCGTACCTGAGAGAGTCCGCTGGGATCGTATGCGCACTTTGGTCCGTCCTCGCCGTGCTTGGCGCGGTTTAGCATTTCGATTCCGTGTGCGATAAAAGACGGGAAGTCCTGTTTAAACAGATCAAATTTCAATTCTGTGAGAAGCTCTTTTGCAGTGCGGAAACGGTCATAGGAGTGACCGGTTTTAGTGTCGTGATGCATACTAGTCATATCAATTACTCCGTTTTGAAAATACCAGGACTAAAGTTTACTTACGCCATAGAGGCGTTTTAACAGTTGGTATAGCATCTCATATAGAGGCAGGATTCTGTTAGAGAAATCTGTGCACGATTCCGGCGAAGCCCCAGCGCTGTTTTTGTGTATCCGGTAACCGCTTACGTAAATATTACTTTCTCTGGAGAAAGTGAAATGTAACCGTTCACGTATGCGAATAGTTACGAAGCAATTATGGTGTGCTTTCAGTAAGTTACGGAAGTCGATTGCAAACCTAGCCGCTTTAGCAGGGGCTTGTCAGATAAAGGTTTAGAACTTCGGCGGTTTAATTGACATTTTTCAAACTTAGATGATAGTTAAATGCACCCTCATTTGGAACCGCAGAGAGTTTGAGTAATAGGTGGAAACACTGTAGCCTTGGCCTCTTAGCGGGACCTAGTGAACAGCGGGTGAGATGCAAGGCTCCTATTCCTGGGGGGGTAATCATCTCGTGATGTCGTTTGCAATATTGCTGCCTGATTGGTCGGTGTGATTGGTAAGTCGCGCTGATGCTTGAAAGTTGCATCCAGGAAAAGCAGCAAAAATAAAACTATCGATAGGCGGTTTGCGTTTTCACGTAGATCGCAGTTTGCGCGGAATTGTGTCCGAGAGGACGAAAGGCGCGCGGTGTGTGAGAGTGCTTTAGAGGACGGTTCTTATGCCGACGATTAACCAGCTTGTCAGAAAGCGTCGCTTAGTGCAGCGCAGCAAGACCAACAGTCCTGCCTTAATGGGGTGTCCACAGAGGCGGGGGGTTTGTACACGTGTGTACACGCAAGCGCCGAAAAAGCCTAATTCTGCGTTGAGAAAGGTGGCGCGGGTGAGGTTGACCACCGGCGCAGAGGTCACTAGTTACATACCTGGGGTGGGGCACAACCTACAGGAGCACTCGGTGGTGCTTATCCGGGGCGGACGTGTCACGGATTTGCCAGGAGTGCGTTACCACATTATCCGGGGCAAGTTAGAAGCTCAGGGTGTGCAAGATCGAAAACAGAGCCGGTCTAAATATGGAGCTAAGCGACCGAAGTAAGATGATCTACGATGGTCTGTGATGGAATGAGAGCGCAGTAGGACTAGAGGGAGATTAGAGCACAATGACCAGGAAAAAAAGGGATTTCACACGAGAGATTCTGCCGGACCCCAAATATGGAGACTTGGGTGTTGCCCGGGCGATTAATGTGATTATGCGTCAGGGTAAGAAAGGCATCGCTGAGAAGGCCATCTATGGGGCTTTGGATGTGGTACAGCAGAAGTTAAATATGGATCCGCTCGAAGCCTTTCATAAGGCGGTAGAGAATATTATGCCGCTGGTTGAGGTGCGTTCGAGGAGAGTGGGAGGAGCAACTTACCAGGTGCCGACGGAAGTGCCCTCCAAGCGTGGTGAGGCTTTGGCTTTACGGTGGATGTTAAGTTCCGCCAATTCCCGCAGTGAGCACGGGCTTTCCGGAAAATTGGCGGGAGAGATTATGGATGCTTTTAACCGGCGCGGCGCGGCGGTTAAAAAGCGCGAGGATACGCATAAGATGGCAGAGGCCAATAAAGCCTTCGCTCATTTTAGGTGGTAGGGCTTGTCTTAATATTGAACGTTGTGGTGTTTGAGGCCGCAGTGTTTGGTACAGATGTTTTAAGATCGTAGATGCTTTGGGATAGGAAGAAGGACGTGGCTGTAGTTGATTTAAAGAAGGTGCGCAATATCGGTATCATGGCGCACATAGACGCCGGTAAGACCACGACCAGCGAGCGCATCTTATTTTATACCGGTATTAATTACCGTTTGGGCGAGGTGCACGACGGAGCCGCCACCATGGATTACATGGAGTTGGAGCAGGAAAGGGGCATTACGATTACTTCTGCGGCGACTACTTGTGAATGGCGTGGTTCGGACAATCGGCGGCCAGCTCATGTGATCAATATTATTGACACTCCCGGCCACGTTGATTTTACGATTGAAGTAGAGCGCAGTTTGCGGGTTTTAGACGGCGCGGTGGCTGTTTTTGACGCGGTTTCCGGGGTGGAGCCTCAGTCTGAAACGGTTTGGCGTCAGGCCAACAAATTCGGCGTGCCTCGTATCTGCTTTATAAACAAGATGGATCGTATCGGCGCTGATTTTCAAAAAAGCGTAGAATCGATTGAAACCAAATTGCACGCCAAAGCGGTGCCTGTGCAGATCCCGTGGGGGGGTGAGAGTGCTTTTGTGGGAATGGTCGATCTTGTCGAGATGAAGGCCTATCGTTTTTGGGAGGAGAATAGGAACACGCTCTTTGAAGCGCTTCCGATTCCTGAAGAATTGAAGGAGCAGGCTCAAAGCGCGCGCGAATATCTGATTGAAGCCGTTTCTGAGGTGAATGAAGAGATTCTTGATAAGTATGTTAACCATGAAGAAATCGGCGCACAGGAGCTGCGGGTTGCGCTACGCAGTGCCGTTTTGAAGATGGAGATTTTTCCTGTGCTGTGCGGCAGCGCCTTTAAAAATAAGGGAGTGCGACTGCTCTTGGATGCAGTGCTGGATTATCTTCCCAGCCCAGTGGACGTGCCGCCGGTACTCGGTTCGCCGCAGAATGCATCAAAGGAAGAGGAGGGTACTCTTACGCGCAAGCCCGACGGGAACGAGCCGTTCTCAGCGCTGGCGTTTAAAATTATCAGCGATCCGTACGTGGGAGTGCTAACTTTTTTCCGGGTATACTCCGGGAAAGCAGTTTCAGGTCAAACTGTTTTAAATGCTACCCGAGGGCATCGCGAGCGCATGGGGCGCATTCTTAGGATTCATGCTGACAAGCGTGAGGATGTGAAGGAGATTACAGCTGGGTTTATCGGTGCCACGGTTGGGCTCAAAGAGACTGTTACCGGAGATACTTTGTGCGACCTCGATTCTCCCATTGTTTTTGAGAGTATTTACGCGCCAGAGCCCGTAATTAGCGTGGCGATTGAGCCAAAAACAAAGGCGGACGAGCAGAGAATGGGGGTCGCGCTCTCTAAGCTCACTAAAGAAGACCCCTCGCTTAAGATGTATGTCGATCAAGAGTCTGGTCAGACCGTTATCGCCGGTATGGGCGAGTTGCATTTGGATATTATAAAGCAGCGGTTGTTTAGAGAGTTCGGGGTAGATAGCACTGTAGGTAAGCCGCAGGTGGCGTACCGTGAAACGATTACGCAAAAGGTGGAGCACCAGCTCCGTTACGCTAAGCAAACCGGCGGGCGCGGGCAGTACGCAGAAGTCTTCTTGCGGGTGGAGCCTCAGGAGCGTGCAAAGGGCTTTGAGTTCGTAGATGAGATAAAGGGCGGAGTTATCCCGAAAGAGTATATTCCGGCTGTAAAAAATGGAGTGATAGGGGCTCTGGGAGCTGGGGTTTTAGCTGGGTTCCCGGTGATTGATATTAAAGTCACGCTTTATTATGGTAGCTTCCACGAGGTGGATTCGAGCGAGATGGCCTTTAGAATCTGCGCTTCAATGTGCCTTAAAGAGGCTTGCCGTAAGGCTAAGATGAGCATCCTTGAACCGATCATGTCTTTAGAGGTACTGTGCCCCGATGATTTTGTGAGCAACGTGATTGGTGATTTGAACCGGCGACGGGGGAAGATTTTAGGGATGACGCCGCGAGCTGGCGCTCAAGCGATTCAGGCTTACGTGCCGTTGGCGGAGATGTTTGGTTACGCCACCGATTTGCGGTCGAGTTCGCAAGGGCGTGCGATTTTTACAATGGAGTATGACCACTACGAGCCTGTGCCCACGCATATTGCTGAAAGTATGTTGGCTAAGTAGGCAGGCAGCGTGAGTGGATTGGATGATTTGTGTTAGGATTTGGGAGCTAATTGGATTTAATGGAGTTGTTTAAATAATAAACGGAGCGCACTATGGCTAAGAAAAAATTTGATCGTACTAAGCCTCACGTCAATGTTGGAACGATTGGGCACGTCGATCACGGTAAGACGACTTTAACGGCTGCGATTTTAAAAACCCAGGCGACCAAGGGTCAGGCGGTTGTTAAGAGCTATGCCGACATCGCCAAGGGCGGGACGGTCAGAGACGCCACTAAGACGTTAACGATTGCAAGCGCGCACGTGGAGTATGAGTCTGATAATCGCCACTACGCGCACGTTGATTGCCCTGGGCACGCTGACTACGTCAAGAACATGATTACCGGGGCGGCCCAGATGGACGGAGCGATTCTGGTGGTCAGCGCTTCGGACGGACCGATGCCACAAACTCGCGAGCATATTTTGTTGGCGCGTCAGGTGGATGTCCCCAAGATTGTAGTTTTTCTCAATAAGGTGGATCTTGTCGATGATGAGGAGCTCTTGGATCTGGTCGAGATGGAAGTGATTGACCTTTTGAAAGAATACGGATTCCCGGGTGATGAGACTCCGATTATCCGTGGCAGCGCCCTCAAGGCTCTAAACGGTGAGGACTCAGAGATCGGCATGGGCAGCATCGCCAAGCTTATGACTGCTATTGATGAGTTTATTCCGCTTCCGACGCGTGATGTTGACAAGACCTTCTTGATGCCGGTTGAGGATGTGTTCTCGATTGAAGGACGCGGCACGGTGGCAACTGGAAGGATCGAACGCGGGGTCGTGAAGGTCGGCGAAGAAGTTGAGATCGTAGGGCTGCGCGATACTGTTAAGACAGTGGTGACTGGCGTTGAGATGTTTAATAAGACCCTCGACCAGGGTGAAGCTGGCGACAACGTCGGGCTGCTTCTGCGTGGTATGAAGCGTAACGAGATCGAACGTGGTCAGGTGATCGCTCAGAAGGGTTCGATAACACCTCACAGAAAGTTCAAGGGCGAAGCTTACATCCTTAAGAAGGAGGAGGGTGGACGTCATAAACCTTTCTTCTCCGGATATCGTCCCCAGTTTTACTTCCGAACCACGGATGTAACTGGGTCGATTAAACTTCCGGAAGGGGTAGAGATGGCCATGCCAGGCGACCACATCAACTTGGATGTGGAGTTGCACCAGCCGATTGCGCTTGAGAAACAGGTGCGCTTTGCGGTGCGTGAAGGCGGCCGTACGGTTGGCTCCGGAGTTGTAACTGAAGTTGTGGGGTAAAAGAGAGGAAGGCTTGTGCCTCCGTTTACGGCGGAGGCACGGCGACCTGATTTGTTTGGCGCGAACGTAGGATGATCAATGATAGGTGGCCAGTTAATTCGCATACGGCTTAGAGGGTATGATCACAAGCTGTTGGATGCAGCAGTGTCTGAGATTGTGCAAGCTGTAAGGCGCACCGGTGGGCGGGTGGCGGGTCCGATCCCGCTGCCTACTCGGATTGAACGTTTTACGGTCAATCGTTCCACGTTTGTGGATAAAAAGTCGCGCGAGCAGTTTGAGATCAGGACGCATAAGCGCCTTCTTGATATTTTGGAGCCGACGCAGCAGACCATTGACGAACTCGGCAAACTTGAACTCTCAACCGGTATCGATGTTGAGATCAAGTTGCTGGAATAGACGTGGTGTTGCGGATTCTGAATAAGGAGTTCGAGGTCGGATGATGGCTTCGAACCTGGCGGAGTAGATTGAAGCATGAGTGCAGAAAGGGTGTACCCGGAAGGCTTGTTGGGTAAGAAGCTTGGGATGGCTCACGTTTTTAGTGAGGATGGAGCTTGTGTCCCGGTTACGCTGATCCAGCTTGGACCGTGTTATATATTGGACGTACGCAGTAAGGAACGTAATGGCTACTGCGGGGTTCAACTTGGTTTTGGGCCTAAAAAGTCGCAGCGTGTGAATAAGGCCGAGAGGCAGCATTTCGCGCGGGCCGGACGCGGGGCCTTCTATCACGTAAATGAGGTTCGCTGTGATGCGAGTGCGCTGGGTTGGACCGAGCTGGGCAAAGAGCTGAAGGTCGGAGACGTTTTCAGTGCTGGGGAGATGGTAGATGTGACCGGTACAAGTATAGGCCGGGGTTTTTCAGGGGTGATGCGGCGTCACGGCATGAAAGGACAGCCGGCGACACGAGGTACCCATGAGGACCGCCGCAATCCCGGATCGATTGGCTGTCGCAAAACTCCGGCACGGGTGCTTAAAGGCCATCGCATGTCAGGCCAGATGGGAAACGAGAGGGTTACCGTTCAAAATCTGAGGGTCGTGGCGGTTAAACCCGACGATAATATCCTAGTTGTTAAGGGAGGAATCCCTGGTGCCAAGGGCGGCTTGGTGGTGGTTTGTAAGGCGGTAAAGCGCTTTGGTAGGGGGGCAGCGGTAGTTGAGAAAGCGGCTTAGAGCCTAGCACACACGGGTGTCCGCCTGGGAGAGAGGCTTAACGCAGGGGATGTTTTGATTTAGAGATGGAGAGCTGGAAAGTGGCGGATCTAGAGCAGAATGTTGTTGACATGGAGGGCCAAAAGGTCGGTGCGGCTGCCTTGGATGCGTGTTTATTCGGCGCGAAAGTACACGGCCAGTTGGTGCATGCAGTGGTGCGCTATCAGTTAGCAAAGCGCCGTGCAGGAACGCATTCGACTTTGAACAGGAAGGGCATGAGGGGTGGTGGCCGCAAGCCTTTTCGTCAGAAGGGTACCGGTCATGCGCGGGCAGGTTCGAACACTTCGCCGTTATGGTATGGCGGTGCTGTGGCGCATGGGCCGTCGCCACGTTCGTACGAGTTTAAATTGACTAAACGAGTAAGGCGGCAGGCTTTAGCGGCGGTGCTTAGTGATCGGAAGCAGAATGATAAGTTAGTACTCGTCGATAAATTATCAGTTTCGAGTGGCAAGACCAAAGAATTGCAAGAGGTTCTTAAAAAGCTTGGCTTGGCCGAGCAGAGAGTGGCTTTGGTGCTTCCGGCAGCGAAAGCTTCTGAAGAGGTGGCTCTTGTGTGGAGAGCTGGCCGTAATCTGCCTCGGCTTCAGCTTCTCTCGGTTGAGGGGGTGAATGTATATGATTTGGTGCGCAACCAGGTGGTGCTTAGTACTACCGAGGCGATTGCGGCATTGCAGCAGCGTTTTGCTGGAGATGTGTGAGGTAAGTTAATAAATTTGTAGTGGCGGCGAAATGGCAAGACAGGCATCAGACGATGGAAAGGCGAGCGTAAAAGATTACGCAGTTTTGATTAGGCCCGTAATTACCGAGAAGTCGTCCTTGGTAGGGACGGGGGGCAGAACTTTCGTTTTTCGGGTGAGGCGCGGCAGCGCTAAAGACGAGATCAAGGGAGCGGTAGAGAGGGTCTTTGGAGTTAAGGTCGCAGGTGTGCGTACTTGTAATTTTATCGGTAAGTTGAAGCGTACTACCCGTACGGCAGGGCGCACGGCTGGGTTCAAGAAGGCCTATGTGACTCTTAAGCCGGGGCATACGATTGATATTGTGGAAGGAATATAGGGTTAAACTATCATGGCACTTAAAAGATTTAAACCCACTACTCCGGCGAGGCGTTACTATAGCGTTGAGGATTTTTCTGGTCTATCTCCGGTGAAACCGCTTAAACCTTTACTTAGAAAGATATCGGGTACTGGTGGTCGGAATACTTTTGGGCATGAAACCTGTAAGAATATCGGCGGCGGCCACAAGCGCCGTTACCGTGTGATCGATTTTAAGCGCGATAAGCTGGGTGTTCCTGGCCGTGTGGCCACGATTGAGTATGATCCTAATCGCAGCGCCAGGATTGCTTTGATTAATTACCAGGATGGAGAGCGCAGGTATATTTTGGCGCCGGATGGGCTTAAGCCCGGACAGATCGTAATGTCTGGCAAAGGTGCCGCGATTCAAGTTGGAAATTGCATGCCGTTGAGTTTGGTGCCGCTGGGTGAGTCGGTCCATAATATCGAGTTAAAAGTGGGGCGTGGTGGCCAACTGGTACGTTCGGCAGGAGTGTCGGCTCGTGTGACGGCTAAAGAGGGTAAGTACGCCTTTATCAGACTACCCTCAGGGGAGTTCCGTAAGGTTTTGCTGGAGTGTAGCGCCACTATTGGTACGGTTAGTAACGGAGACCACGTTAACGTTAAAATTGGTAAGGCCGGGCGCAGTCGCTGGTTGAGCCGCAGGCCGCATGTGCGCGGAGTTAGTAAGAACCCGGTCGATCATCCCATGGGAGGTGGAGAGGGGCGCTCTTCAGGAGGTAGGCACCCATGCTCACCCTCAGGAATTCCAGCTAAAGGTTTTAGGACCAGAAACAATAAGCGCACTAACAAGTTCATCCTGTCCAGGCGTAAGAGTAGAGGCAAGGGCAGGTAGGTGGTTTGGAAGGAGTTTAGGAGGGAGTTATGCCGCGATCAGTGAAAAAAGGGCCTTTTATTGACGATCACTTGCTTAAGTGGATTGAGAGGGTCAAGGATGGCCGACATCGCGGTGTGATTAAAACTTGGTCCCGCCGCTCAACGATTATTCCTGATATGGTAGGTATGACTTTCGCCGTGCATAACGGTAAAAAGTTTAATGCGGTGTTTGTTACTGAGAATATGGTTGGGCATAAGTTGGGAGAATTTTCTCCTACACGTGTTTTCCATGGACATGCGGTAAAAACCAAGTAGCGGTGGGGAAGTAAGGTAAGCGGAGTTTGAGATATGGAAGCAAAGAGCCAAGATCTGGCAGAGATGGGAGCGCAAGGTAGCGGTTTACGCGCCAGCTTGCGGCGTGTGCATCTCTCGCCGCAGAAAGCGAGATTGGTGCTGAACATGGTAAGGGGGCGGCAGATTGAGGATGCCCAGCAGATTTTGCAGCACAGCACAAAGAAAGGAGCGCGGTTGGTTTTAAAGCTGCTGAACTCGGCGATTGCGAATGCCCGGGAACGTAATGTCAGAGGGAGTGGTGAGATTGACATTGATCGTTTGTGGGTTACGGGGGCGTGGGCCGACATGGGTAGGCCGCTTAAACGGTACATGCCTAGGGCGCAAGGACGCGCGAGTCCGATTCGCAAGCGCTTTAGCCATCTGACCCTGGTTTTAAGTGAGAAGTAAGAGGGCTGGAGAGATTTACTTTACAGAGGAAAGTAGCGTAGAATAGCGGTTTTATAATAAATTGGCGCGAGTTTGAGTAATAAACAGTGTTTAGCTTTTTTGGCGGCATTTTAAGGCGAGAATTTTAGAGAAGAAAAGATGGGACAGAAAGTTAATCCAATAGGTATGCGGGTTGGGGTCATTGAGACTTGGCGATCTCGCTGGTTTGCGCCGAAAGAGTTCGCTAAGTACGTCGGAGAGGATATCAAAATTCGTCATTATGTTAAAAGCCGTTTGCAGAATGCAGGGATCTCTGAGATCGAGATCGAACGAACCGCGGCGAGGGTTAAAATTAACATTTTTTCCGCAAAGCCGGGTTTAGTAATTGGTAAGAAGGGGAAAGACATAGAAGATTTGCGCCGACAATTGAAGGATTTGGTTGGGGTGGATGTGAGTTTAAATATTATTGAAGCGCGCAAAGCGGACACTAATGCCCAGTTGGTTGCGGAGAATGTGGCCTTTCAGTTAGAGCGTCGCGTTAACTTCCGCCGAGCCGCTAAGGAGGCTGTCACACGCGCAATGCGTATGGGTGGAGAGGGCGTTAAGGTGGCGGTGGCGGGCCGTTTAAACGGCGCTGATATCGCGCGCGGCGAGCACTATAGGGAAGGTCGGATTCCGTTGCACACACTGCGTGCAGAGATTGATTACGGGACTGCGGAAGCGCATACGGCCTACGGTTTGATAGGTGTGAAGACTTGGGTGTTTAAGGGAGAAAAATTCAGCGAAGGGGAGCAGGTGCCTTTGGAGGCGATGCAGCTTTGATTTTCTGCGAAGATTGTCTGGAGGCGCTGATAAGAGTTTTGAGGATTTAAATTATGCTTTCGCCTAAGAAGCCGAAATATAGAAAACAAATGAAGCAGGTTCGCCATATCAAACAGGTGGAGAACCGTGGTTGCGAACTGACGTTCGGCGATTATGGATTGAGGGCGCTCGAGGGGGGCTGGGTTAGTGCTCGTCACATTGAGGCGGGGCGTATCGCGATTGCGCGTACAGCCAAGCGAGGTGGCATGATGTGGCTTAAAGTTTTTCCGGATAAGCCTTTGACTTCCAAGCCGGCCGAAGTGCGTATGGGAAAGGGCAAGGGCGCTCCGGAAGAGTGGGTTGCTGAAGTGAAAGCTGGGAAGATTATGTATGAGTTGACCGGTGTGACTGAAGCGATGGCGAAGCAGGCGCTGCGTTTGGCAGCTGCCAAAATGCCGTTGAAATGTGGATTTGTGAAGCGCGGCGAATTTTTGCTGTAAGAGGCGAGGGGCTATGAAGCACAAAGAGTTTTTAGGAGAGCTCAGGAAACTCTCGGCTGTGGAGTTGAAGGAGCGCGCGCGCGCTTTAGCGGAGGAGATGATGAAGCTTCGTTTCCGTAAAAGTGGTGGGCAGTTGGAGCAGACTCATCGCTTGAGGGAGTTGAAGAAGAATATGGCGCGGGTGCAAACGGTATTGAATACGCGGGCGGTTGAGAATATCGCGCCGACGGAATAAGGCGAGGGCTTGTATGGTAGAGGGTGGTACTAGAGGATCAAAGGCGGGAGTGTCCGGGCGCGGTCTGAGTAAGGTGCGCGAGGGTGTGGTCTTGAGTAATAAGATGGATAAAACCGTCGTAGTTTCGGCATCGCGCTTGGTTAAGCATCCTATTTTCAAGAAGTATGTACGAAAGTTCAAGAAGTACTACGTACATGATGAAAAAAATGAGTGCCGGATTGGGGACGTGGTGCAGATAGTAGAGAGCAGGCCGATTAGCAGTTTGAAAAGATGGCGCTTGCGTGAGGTAGTGCGCAAAGCTGATGAGGTTTAGTGAGGCGGCGTAGGAAATGATTCAGATGAAGTCTGTGTTGGATGTGGCCGACAACTCGGGAGCTAAGCGGGTAGTGTGCGTTAAGGTTTTGGGAGGGTCCCGACGTCGCTACGCAACCGTTGGTGACATAATCGTGGTAGCGATAAGAGAGGCCATGCCGAACTCAAAGGTCTCCAAAGGGATGGTGCGTAAGGCAGTGATTGTGCGTACCGCTAAAGAACTTGCGCGGCCAGACGGTTCGTTTATCAAGTTTGATGGTAACAGCGCGGTTCTGGTGGATGATAATAAGGAGCCGATTGGTACCCGAATTTTTGGGCCGGTTGCGCGTGAACTTAGAGCTAAAAAGTTTATGAAGATTATTTCGCTTGCGCCGGAGGTTCTCTAGCGCAGGTGTTGTAGGGGTGAGATATGGCGTCCAAAAAGGTAGCCCGCAGGAAAGGGGCCGGTAAAGCGGAGGCGGCACCCAAGGTCCGTCTGAAGAAAGGGGACCTGGTGATGGTGATAGGTGGCGGTAACAGTAAGAAGCGTCCTAACAAGGGGAAGGTGGGGCGTATTCTAGGTTTTGCTGGAGATCGTCGGGAGCGAGTCTTGGTTGAGGGCGTGAACATGCTTTTTAAGCACAAGCGTCAGATGGGGCCAGGCAAGCCGGGGGGCAGAATCCAGAGAGAGGGATCGATTCATATCTCGAACGTGATGTATTACGCCGAGAAAATAAAGAAACCGGTGCGTTTACGGTACCGTTTTCTTGAAGATGGAACCAAGGTGAGGGGGTATTTTGAACCGGGCACTAAAGCGGCCCAGGGAGAAGAGCCCAAATTTGTGCAGATCTAGGTGGATATTATGAGCCGGGTGTTAGAGCGTTATCGTAAAGAAGTGGTGCCGACACTGAGCAAGCAGTTTAACTACCGCAATGTCATGCAGGTGCCGAGGCTTACTAAAATTGTGTTAAACACAGGTGTGGGAGAGGCCACGCAAGACGCTAAGGCGATTGAGCACGTTGTTTACGCCATGACGCAGATAAGCGGGCAAAAGCCGGTGGTTACCAAATCTAAGAAGGCTATCGCTTCATTTAAACTGAGAGTGGGCCAGCCGATTGGAGTTATGGTGACCCTACGCAATCGGCGTATGTATGATTTTTTTGATAGGTTGGTCTCGGTGGCGCTGCCGCGGGTTAAGGATTTTCGCGGCACTCCGCGCAAAGGCTTTGACGGACGGGGCAGTTACACTATGGGTATCAAGGAGCAGATTGTTTTTCCGGAGATCGAGCTTGATAAGCTTGATAAGGTGAGAGGCTTGAATGTGACCTTTGTTACCAACGCCAGGAGCGATGATGAGGGACGAGCGTTGCTTACGGCTTTGGGACTGCCCTTTAGGAAGTAGTAGGAAAGGTAGGCTGTAGAGAAGGAGGGCTTTAGTTTGGCGACAAAAGCGCTGATTAATAAATGCAATAGGAAGGCTAAGTTCACGACGCGCAAGTATACTCGCTGTCAGAAATGTGGACGGCCAAGGTCTGTTTACCGGAAGTTTATGTTGTGCCGGATCTGTTTGCGTGAGTTTGCGCATAGGGCATTGCTTCCAGGAATGACAAAGGCGAGTTGGTAGGGAGCGGGTATGATAACTGATCTGTTGGCAGATATACTGACACAATTGCGAAATGCGCAGAAGGCCGGTCACAAATCCGTGAAGGTACGTTCCAGTAAGTTGGCGGCGGAAGTCATGGGAGTGCTTAAGGGAGAAGGGTATCTATCATATTGTGAACGCAAGCTTGACCCTTCTGGAAAGTTTCCCGTTTTGGAGTTGGGGCTTAAGTATTACAGCAATGGTGAGCCTGTGATTGGGCAGTTGAAGCGCGTGAGTCGTCCCGGTCGGAGGGTTTATGCCGGGGTAGACGAGCTTCCTAAAGTGGCGCGAGGACTGGGCACCTCGGTTATATCCACTTCGCAGGGAGTGATGTCGGATCGTGAAGCACGTCGGCGCAAAGTCGGCGGAGAGGTGCTGGCATTGGTACTGTAGACGGGCTTGGAGAGGGAGTTGCAATGTCGAGAGTAGGAAAACAGCCTGTAAATATTCCGGCTGGTGTTAAGGCTTCCGTAGTAGAAGGGATTGTTAAGGTGGAAGGGCCACGTGGCAGCTTGGCGTACAAGCTAGCTCGTGGCGTTAGCGCAGTTATTGAGGGCGACACAATCACTTTTGCGGTTAGGGGGGGTGACAAACAGAGCGTTGCTGATTATGGCACTGCGCGGTCACATGTGGACAACATGGTAAAAGGCGTGACTGAAGGCTGGAAGAGGTCTTTGGAGGTTAACGGCGTTGGTTACACCGCTAGCATGGCGGGGACGAAGTTGCTCTTGAAGGTTGGGTTTGCGCATGACGTGGACATCGAAATCCCGGAGGGGGTTAGTTGCCAGGTTCAGAGAAACATTATCGACTTGATGTCGCACGACAAACAGCTAGTGGGTAATGTCGCAGCTAAGATCAGGAAAGTACGCCCACCTGAACCGTATTTGGGTAAGGGCATCAAATACGTTGAGGAAGTTATTAAGAGGAAGGCTGGAAAGACCGCGAAGTAAGGCGAGTTTTAAGGATCTTTAAAGATAGGGATTGGCAGCAGGGAACCAATCGAGAGGAAACAAGAGAGAAGACAATGGCAGTTGAACGTAAGAATAAGAAAGTTACGCCGCGTATTCGGTGTAAAGTCAGGCTGCGTCGGAAAATTAAAGGCTCTGATGTTAGGCCGCGTCTTTGTGTATTTAAGAGCGATAAACATACTTATGCTCAGGTGATTTCTGATGAGAGTGGGCGCACACTTTCGTGCGCTTCGAGCACAGAGGCGGAAGTGACTACAGGGCTTCCGGCAGTGGATGCGCAGAAGCAAGATCAGGTAGGTGCCCGTGCGCATAGCTCTAAGAGCGTGCTTGTCGCAGAACAGGTTGGTGTGGTCGCCGGACGGAGGGCCAAAGAGAAAGGGGTGGAGCAGGTAGTTTTTGACAGAAACGGTTATTTATACCATGGCCGAGTAAAGGCGGTGGCTGAAGGTGCCCGCAAGGCAGGGTTGAAGTTTTAG
>JAAYZI010000266.1 GCA_012514925.1 Deltaproteobacteria bacterium
CCCGCGTCAATATCTGAGTTATGCTCAGCCGTAATGCGCACGCCCACAGGCAAATTATAGACCTTGGTCTCACCGCTCTCGCCATACACAACGATGCGCGGACGCCAATCGCCGCTCTTATCCTTAGCCTGCACCACCTCTCTCTCTGAGAAGCCGGTGCGCTCATCGGTGCGCTCCTCCATGGTCTGTTCGTTGATATCCAGCCATTCCACGCGGCCCGCCACTTCGCTAAGAATCGGAATGGCGAACGGATCCCATTCGCACATGAGCTGCCCTGGTTCCACCAATTGATTTTCTTCGACCCTGAGCCGCGCTCCATAAACAAGCGTATGCCGCTCGCGTTCCCGCCCGTCTTGCGAGTCCACGATCACCACTTCCGATTTGCGATTCATAACAACCGAGGTGCCATCTCTGCGCCGAGCCAATCGCACATTCTCCAACTTAATCTGACCGGCGTAGCGCGCCTCCATCGAAGTTTGTTCGGCCCTGCCGGAAGCAGCACCACCGATATGGAATGTACGCATGGTCAACTGAGTGCCTGGTTCGCCGATGGACTGTGCCGCAATTACACCCACCGCTTCTCCCAAATTAACCAGATGACCACGACCCAAATCCCGCCCGTAGCAAAGCGCACATACTCCCCGATGGGCCTCACACGTCAAAACCGACCGGATCATCACGGTATCCAAGCCGGCCGCAACGATCTTCTCACAACGCTTCTCGTCTATCTCTTCGTTACGTCGCACCAATACTTCATTGCTGATCGGATCACAAATATCCTCCGCTGCAACTCGCCCCAAAATACGATTCGCTAAGGTTTCAATTTCCTCTCCGCCCTCAATCAGTGCAGTCATCTCACTACCATCGCTCGTCCCGCAATCGTAGCAGGTAACAATACTGTCTTGAGCAACATCCACCAAACGCCGGGTAAGGTACCCCGAGTTAGCAGTCTTTAAAGCGGTATCCGCCAAACCTTTGCGGGCACCATGGGTCGAGACGAAGTACTGCATAACGGTCAACCCCTCACGTAAATTGGCCTTAATCGGCTGCTCAATAATTGAGCCGTCCGGTTTGGCCATCAATCCACGCATCCCTGCCAGCTGCCGGATCTGCTGATTCGAACCGCGCGCCCCCGAATCGGCCATAATGTAAACGGGATTAAAAGAGGCACCTTTTTTAACCTGCCCCGTTTGGGGATCGGTGTATTCACAAGACGAAATACCCGCCATCATATCCGCGGCGACACGGTCACCTACTTCGGACCAAATATCGATGACCTTATTGTAGCGCTCTCCCATGGTGATCAGACCTTCCTGGTACTGGGAGTCAATTTCTGCGACTTTGGCATCTGCGTCCCCCAGAATTCTGCTTTTGCTCTCCGGGACAGCCATGTCACCAATGCTGATAGAAATGCCAGCCGTGGTGGCGAAGGTATATCCAATATCCTTCAAACGGTCGGCTAAAATAACCGTGGCTTTATTGCCGGCCTTACGAAAAGCTTCGTCCAAAATCTCGCTCAGCTCTCTCTTTTTTAGAACCCGATTGTAATACCGAAAAGGCAACGCGCCTTTAGGCATAAACTGCGCCAGGAGCACGCGGCCTACCGTGGTTTCCCAGATCTTGCCCTCTAAACGGCATTTAATTGCAGCCTGCACATGCACCTCTCCCGCTTGCCAAGCGAACCAAACCTCTTCAGGGTTGGCAAAAACTTTTCCGGTCCCCAGCGCATAAGGCCGCTCGCGCGTCATATAATACAGACCCAGGATAATATCTTGTGAAGGCAAAATAACCGGCTTTCCATTCTGCGGACTGAGAATGTTATTGGTGGACATCATAAGCACCCTGGCCTCTACTTGTGCCTCCACCGAAAGGGGCACATGCACTGCCATCTGATCTCCGTCAAAGTCCGCATTAAACGCAAAACAAACCAAGGGATGCAATTGAATCGCCTTTCCCTCAATTAACACCGGCTCAAAAGCCTGAATGCCTAAACGGTGCAAAGTCGGGGCACGATTAAGGAGCACTGGGTGTTCCTTTATGACCTCATCTAAAATATCCCAAACCACCGCCCTTTCCTTGTCGACCATCTTTTTGGCGCTCTTGATGGTAGTAACGTAGCCGCGATCTTCAAGCTTGTTATAAATAAAGGGTTTAAAAAGCTCGAGGGCCATACGTTTTGGCAGCCCACATTGATGCAATCTAAGCTCCGGCCCCACCACAATCACTGAACGGCCAGAATAATCAACTCGTTTACCGAGCAAATTCTGACGGAAACGCCCACCCTTACCCTTAAGCATATCGCTTAAAGATTTTAGCGGCCGCTTGTTGGGCCCGGTAATGGTTCTACCTCGCCGCCCATTATCAAAAAGCGCGTCCACCGATTCCTGCAGCATGCGCTTCTCGTTACGAATGATGATATCCGGTGCCTGTAGCTCCATCAGCCGCTTGAGACGATTGTTACGATTAATCACGCGCCGATAGAGGTCATTTAAATCACTGGTAGCGAACCGGCCGCCATCCAGGGGCACTAACGGCCTGAGATCCGGAGGGATCACCGGCACCACCGTCATAATCATCCACTCCGGACTGTTGCCACTCTGCTGAAATGAACTAAGCACTTTGAGGCGCTTGGCCAGCTTCTTCTTTTTAGCTTCCGACGTTACTTTGACAAGCTCATCTCGTAATTCCACACAGAGCTTATCCACTTCCACACGCTTGAGCATCTGCAGAATCACATCGGCACCGATTCCAGCCTCAAACCGATCACCGTACTCTTCCCTTGCTACGCGGAAATCTCTCTCGGACAAAAGCTCCCCACTCTGAAGTGGAGTATCTCCACCGTCAACTACAATATAAGCCTCAAAATAAAGAACCTTTTCGAGATCACGCAAACTGATATCCAAAGTAGTGCCAATCCGGCTTGGGAGGCTCTTTAAAAACCAAATGTGCGCTACGGGACAGGCCAACTCAATATGCCCGATGCGTTCCCTGCGTACCTTAGATTGAATGACTTCCACTCCGCACTTCTCACACATCACCCCCCGATGACGCAGACGTTTGTATTTTCCACAGATGCACTCATAATCTTTAACTGGCCCAAAAATTTTGGCGCAAAACAAACCATCACGCTCCGGCTTAAGGGTACGATAATTAATCGTCTCGGGTTTAGTCACCTCGCCATAAGACCAACTGCGAATCTTTTCGGGGCTGGCTAAAGATATTTTCAGAGCGTCAAATCTGATCGGATTCTTTGGTTTTTCAAAGAGGCTAAAAATATCATCCATCTGCTGTCCTAGTGTTTTGACAAATCAACTAATTCCAAACCGCTTAGCCCACGTGCAGTGCTAAGCACTCGCAAGCTGGTTAAACTCAGAATCGGCGGACGACTGAGTATCTTGCTCGGCCAACTCTCCCTCCTGGCTCTCACCTTCTACCAGTTCCACGTCCAATCCGAGTGATTGCAGCTCTTTCATCATAACGTTGAAAGATTCAGGCAGACCTGGCTCGAGTGTGTGTTCGCCCTTAACGATCGACTCATACATACGGGTGCGTCCAGCCACGTCATCTGACTTAACTGTCAAAAATTCCTGTAACGAATAAGCCGCGCCGTAGGCCTCAAGCGCCCACACTTCCATTTCACCTAAGCGCTGTCCACCGAATTGGGCTTTTCCGCCCAAAGGCTGCTGCGTCACCAGCGAGTATGGACCAATCGAGCGAGCGTGAATCTTATCATCTACAAGGTGGTCTAACTTTAGCATATACATGGTGCCGACCGTGACCTTCTCCGCGAAAGCCTCTCCGGTACGTCCATCATAAAGGGTCGCCTGCCCAGTCTCGTCCAAACCGGCGAACTTCAGCAAAGAGCGGATCTCCTCTTCGTTAGCAGCGTCAAACACCGGCATGGCGACATGCACACCTTGTGCTTGCTTGCGAGCTAACGCAAAGATCTCCTGCTGATTCATCTTTTTAATATGACGATCATACAACTCTTGACCGTAAGCCACCCGGAGGATCTCCCTTAATTTCTCGGCCGCGGAGCTTTGCTTATCGGCGCTGCAAGCACGTAACGCGCCGCTGTACTCATCCATAACGGTACTGAGAATCGAAGCCATTTTGCGCCCCAAAGCCCACACCCCTAAACCAGTATGTGTCTCCAAGACTTGGCCGACATTCATACGTGACGGCACACCCAGAGGATTCAACACAACGTCCACCGGAGTTCCATCTGGCAAATAAGGCATATCTTCCTCTGGAACTACCCGCGAAAGAACTCCTTTATTCCCGTGTCGACCCGCCAACTTATCGCCCACCTGCACCTTGCGTTTTTGCGCAATAAAGATCTTAACCATCTTGATCACGCCGGGAGCCAGTTCGTCGCCCTCCTTCAAACGCTTGATCTTCTCCTGTAGCAAGGAGCGCTTATTGTTAATCAGCTGACCTGTCCTAACCACAACTTGATTTAGGCGCTCTTGTAAGCTCTCGTCTCCGATCTGAATATCGCGCAGATATTCGAAAGGAATACCGCGCAACACTTCCGTCGTGAGCTCCACACCCTTGGCGATCAATTGCGAGCGCTTCTCATCCACTAGCCTGGAGGCCGTCGTCTTGCCGACCAACAGCTCTTCAATCTCCTTCAAAGCAGCTTCCCGGATGATACTGATCTCGTCACGTTGATCCTGTTCCAACCGAGCGACTTCGCGCTTCTCAATCTCTATGCTACGCTCATCCTTATCGGTGCCCTTGCGGGAAAACACCTGGGTGGCGATCACTGTCCCCTCCGCCCCCGGCGGCAACTTTAAGCTGGTATCCCTAACTTCACCCGCTTTTTCACCGAAAATCGCACGCAGCAGCTTCTCTTCGGGGCTCAACTGAGTCTCGCTCTTTGGAGTAATCTTACCCACCAAGATGTCACCTGGCTGAACTTCGGCCCCAATCCGAATAATACCCGAATCATCCAGATTCTTAAGCGCTTCTTCACCCACATTGGGAATATCGCGAGTCACTTCCTCTTTTCCGAGCTTTGTGTCGCGCGCAATGCACTCGTAGCTATCAATGTGAATTGAGGTGAAAATATCGTTTTTGACCAAATTTTCATTGATCAAAATCGAATCCTCAAAATTGTAGCCATGCCAAGGCATGAAAGCTACCAGCACATTTTGGCCCAAAGCCAACTCTGCCATCTCCGTACTCGGCCCATCCGCAATAATCTCCCCCTCTTCAACTCTCTCTCCGCTTCTCACAATCGGACGTTGGTTGATGCAGGTGTCTTGATTTGAACGGCGGTACTTAACCAAGTTGTAAATGTCGACACCTGTATCCAATGCGTCATCCGTGGTCTTGTCGGCTTTAATTACGATGCGCTCCGCATCTACCGAAACGACTTTTCCATTACGCTTAGCCACTACCGCTGCACCAGAATCCCGAGCTACAATTCCCTCCATTCCAGTGCCAACTAACGGTGCCTGAGTGCGCATTACCGGCACAGCCTGACGCTGCATGTTCGAGCCCATAAGAGCGCGGTTAGCATCATCATTTTCCAAAAATGGAATTAATGCAGCCGCAACGCTCACAATCTGCTTCGGACTGACATCAATCTTACTGATCTCAGAAGACGGGGCCGTCACATATTCACCATTTCGCCGGGCCGACACAAAATCATCGGGAAGGCGAGACTGCGTCCCAGCTGTGACCAAACCCGCAGTAGAAATTGTTTCCCTCTCTTCTTCGAGCGCAGACAAATACACCACATCTTTGGTGAGGCGGCGTTCGTTATCTACAACGCGATAGGGAGTTTCCAAAAAGCCGTATTCATTTACCCGCGCGTAAACTGCCAGGGATGAAATAAGACCGATGTTAGGCCCTTCTGGAGTCTCAATCGGACAAATGCGACCATAGTGAGTCGGGTTTACGTCTCGCACCTCAAACCCAGCGCGATCTCGCGTGAGACCACCAGGACCAAGCGCCGACAAGCGGCGTTTATGGGTAATCTCAGAGAGGGGATTGGTCTGATCCATAAACTGCGAAAGTTGTGAAGAACCGAAAAACTCCTTCACTACCGCAGATACAGGTTTGTAATTGATTAGATCTTGGGGGACCAAAGTATCAATATCTTGCATCCCCATGCGTTCCTTAACGGCACGCTCCATTCGCACCAAACCGATGCGATACTGATTTTCAATCAGCTCTCCCACCGCGCGCACGCGCCGATTCCCCAAGTGGTCGATATCATCGACAGCGTAACTGACAGGGTCATTCGAAGTGCGAAGATGCAGAAGGTAACGTATCGTCTCCTTAATGTCTTCTTCGGTCAGGACTACTTGAGTAAGCGGCGGAGCATCTTTGCCCTGCGAAATATAAAGCTTATGGTTAATCTTGTAGCGCCCGATGTCGGAAAGATCATAACGATCTTTATTAAAAAAGAGGTTTTTGAATGTCGCACTAGCAGTCTCAGGCCGAGGTGGATCCCCAGGCCTCATGCGGCGATAGATCTCAATCAAACTCTCAACCGTCGGCCGACCGATTAGGCGCGCATACAGATCCTCCCGCGGCGGAGACATCTTATCACTTTGCAAGGTCCGTAAAAATCCGTCTCCGATATCGCGATCTTCCAAATAGAGCACGCGAATAGCATCCACGTCCCTGGCCCGCAGGAGGGAGATGATTCCTTGTTCAAGGACTTCCCCCTTCGAGTTCACTTTATCCGGAGTGAACTCCTCTCCAGCGTAAATCAACACCGAAATCTTCTCACAGAACTCAGCCGCTTCAGCCTTGCCGAGATCTTCTATCACCGGCATAAGGCGATCTTTGATGGCTTCCCAGCCCACCAGGATCTCGCCTTCCTCCATCACGACCTCTCCGCTCGCCGGATGCAGCAGTTGTTCCTCAGATTCAATTATGGTATCGGCTGAAACCATGCCAGGTATGCTGTCGGGATTTATTTCAATCGAAGCGACTCCGGCCTCCCGCATGCGGCGCAAAACCGCCCGATTTAACTTTCCGCCAGCACGTACAATCGTTTTTCCACCGACTTTGACTTCACGGAATGCCTTCTGCCCCTCAAGGTGATCGGGATTGAACTTTTTTGTTACAACGCCACGCTTACCGAAGGTGATCTCATCTATGCCGTAGTAGTAAGCTAAAATTTCGTCGGCTACCATGCCCATAGCACGCAGTAGGACCGTAGCATTTAACTTGCGGCGGCGATCAATGCGTACGTGCAGGAGATCCTTAATGTCGAACTCGAAATCTAGCCAAGAGCCGCGATAAGGAATAACCCGTGCAGAATACAACAACTTGCCGGAGACGTGGCTTTTGCCACGGTCATGATCAAAAAACACCCCCGGAGAGCGGTGCAGCTGACTCACAATCACGCGCTCGGTGCCGTTAATCATAAATGTGCCGCGCTCGGTCATTAGCGGAATTTCGCCAAAATACACCACGTCTTCTTTGAGTGCACTCAAATTACGAGCGCCTGTCTCAGCGTCCACCTCCCATAGGACAAGCTGAATCGTAACGCGTAACGGCGCCGCCCACGTCATGCCGCGATCTCTGCATTCATCCACATCGTATTTGGGTTGGCCGAGCTGATAGGACACGAATTCCAGTGAAGCGGTGTTGTTGTAATCCTTAATCGGAAACACCGATTTGAAGACCTTTTGCAGACCAACATCCTCACGCTTATCGGGGTCTACGTCGCTTTGCAAGAAACGTTCATAGGATTTAGTCTGAATCGCCACCAAATTTGGAACCTCTGCTATTTCCGGGATACGGGAATATTGGCGTCTAATGCGGAAATTGGTCTTCAATCTGGATGTCATAATCTCTTCTACTTTTCTTCTTGTAATTAAACCCCCAGCCGCTTATTATGGCGCTGGAGGCTCGGCCCGAAAATCGAGAGGCCCAAAATCGAGAGGCCTACATGCAAAAATAAATATCTGCAAAAGTACTTATCTGTAAAAACAGACAGCTCCGCTATACTCTACGCTGCTCCCTGCGCTACATTCTGCGCTGCGCTTAGCGCAAAACGGCCTTTCGGCAAGGGCCGTAAAGCAATACGGGATCCAGCGCCAGACGCATCCAGCGCTAAGGAACACGAAAAGCTTCCCCCAAGCCGCTACATAGAAGCCGCTACATAGACCACGCAAAAAAGGCGCAAGCGCCTGCATTAGAACACCTTTTTTTACTCCAACGCAAGCCCCCGAACGGAGCCGACACATAGTCACAAGCCTCTCAGAGCCCAAAAAAAGCTCATAACAGCGTCCAACCAAGCAATATTGCTTGGCTTTCACTACTTGATGCTCGCCTTAGCTCCCACCTCTTCCAGCTTCTTCTTGGCCTCTTCAGCCTCTTGCTTTGAAACCGCCTCTCTAACTGGCTTAGGAGCTTCGTCAACCAAAGCCTTGGCCTCTTTCAAACCAAGTCCGGTCAACTCACGCACCACCTTAATAGCCTTCACTCGTTCCGGCCCTGGATCCTCCAAAATGATCGAGAACTCAGTCTGCTCCTCTGCCGCTGCAGCCCCAGCTGCTGGCGCTGCCCCAGCCACCATGGCTACCGGCGCCGCTGCCGTTACTCCCAGTTCATCTTCCAACTTTTTTACCAAGTTAGCCGCATCCATCAGCGACATACTCTTGATGTATTCGACCACTTGTTCTTGAGTTATCTCACTCATCTCTAGCTACTCCTATTCAACGTTAATACCGCCCGGTTCGTTTGCTGTAGACATGCTCTGCCCACACACTCACTCGCCCCCCTTCTCCAATTTGCCGCGCACAGCCTCAAGCGTGCGCACCAACTGCTGCGCGGGCGCCTGAAGCAACCGCACCAGCTGTGTCGCCGGAGTGGATATCAGACACAGCAACTTAGATAGAGTCTCCTCGCGGCTGGCCATTTTAGAAAACTCAACCACTCCAGACTTATCTATGAAGCGACCCTCAAACCAGCCTCCTTTGATCGCGAAATGCTCCAAGTCCTTCTCGAACTTAGCGGCTACTTTTGCCGACCCAACTGGATCCTCTTTAGCAAAAATCAAGAAATTCGGTCCCTCAAAGATCTCGACAAACTTGGAGACCTCCGTATGGTCACCCTCTTGGCAGGCGCGTTCCATAGCAATCCGAGCCAGTGTGTTCTTTACCACTTTCCCTACCGCTCCGCTCTGCCCAAACGCCCGACGCAACCCAATCATTTGCGCTACTGTAAGCCCACGATAATCTGCACATAGCGCGAAAGCCGAATTCTTAAAGTTATCGCTCAAAAACTCAATTTCTGCTTCTCTTTCCGCACGATCCATGATTTGCCTCAATCTAACTACTCAACTCTCACAGTCCTGGCCCGATTTACATGCTCCTAAGCGCAGCCGGGTCTACCTGCACACCAGGCCCCATCGTCAACGAGAGGGTTGCCCTTTGCAAGTACACCCCCTTGCTGCTCGACGGCTTTGCTCTGTTCAAAGCGTGCACCAGCGCCGATACATTGTCTCTAATTTTCTCCCAGCCAAACGAACCCTTTCCAACCGGCGCGTGCACAATTCCAGCTTTTTCAACCCGGTACTCAACCCGCCCCGCTTTAATTGATTTAACCGCCTCTCCAACATCCATTGTCACAGTCCCAACTTTCGGGGAGGGCATCAGTCCGCGTGGGCCGAGGATTTTTCCGACCTTGCCGACTTGTGGCATCATATCTGGAGTGGCGATCACGCTATCAAAATCAAGCTGCCCGCTCTTGACCATCTCAACCAAATCGTCTGCTCCAACGATATCTGCGCCAGCATCCTTAGCTTCCTGCACTTTCTCGCCCTTAGCAAAAACCGCCACACGTATGGTTTTACCAAGACCGTGAGGCAGTGGCACGCTTCCGCGCACATTCTGATCGGCCTTACGCGGATCAACCCCTAGCTTCACCGCAATCTCAACGGTTTCGTCGAATTTAGCCGACGCCGTCTCCACCAACACCTTGCACGCCTCTTCGATATCGTAAAGCTTCTGCTCTACCACTTTTTCACTTACTTTTCTAAAGCGCTTTCCTTGCTTTGCCATATCACAACCCTCCCCGCTTCAAGACGGGAACTAATCAATCCACCACATCGATACCCATACTGCGCGCCGTCCCTGCGACCGTACGGAACGCGGACTCAGCATCATTGCAGTAAAGGTCAGGCATCTTCTTCTCAGCGATCTCTCTTACCTGCGCCGTGGTGACCTTTCCAACCTTATCGCGGTTCGGCACACCAGAGCCTTTCTCCAAACCAGCTGCTTTTTTCAGCAAAAAAGGAGTCGGTGGAGTCTTAAGCTCAAAAGTGAAAGACCGGTCTTTGTAGACCGATATAACCACCGGCAAGATCTCACCTGCCTGCTTCTGCGTTTTAGCGTTAAACTGCTTGCAGAAATCCATGATGTTAACGCCGTGCTGCCCCAGGACTGGTCCCACCGGCGGGGCCGGGTTGGCCTGTCCGGCCGGCAGCTGCAACTTAATAATGGAGGTAACTTCCTTTGCCATTTTTTAATACTTCCCTACTTTAAATTTCTCCGCTTTAACACTTCTCCACTTGTACAAAATCGAACTCTACCGGAGTAGCTCGCCCAAAAATGCTGATTAAGACACGTACTTTCCCCTTATCCGGCTTAACTTCCTCAACTGTTCCATTGAAATCCGAAAATGGCCCATCCACCACTTTCACAGTCTCTCCCTGCTCAAACTTCATCCTTGAGCGCGGGGAAGCGGAACCTTCCTCAATCTGACCTAAGATTCGGTTGACTTCTTCTTCCTCCAACGGCAGTGGCGCAGTCTTATCTCCCACGAACCCGGAAATCTTAGGAGTCTCCCTAACCAAGTGCCAGGTGTCCTCGTTTAGGATCATCTGAACCAAAATGTAGCCAGGAAAGAATTTGCGGCTGGACGTGCGTTTCTGGCCACGTACCAACTCCACAACCGTTTCCTGAGGAACTTGCATGTCTCCAAAATACTCTTCAAAGCCCATGGCGCGCACCCGCTCCCAAAGGGACTTAACTACTTTCATTTCATAACCCGAGTACGCGTTCACCACGTACCATCGCATGCGCGGATCAGAAGAGCGCTTCGGCCTATCTTCATCATCTTGCGGTTGTGGATCTTCCAATGGCGACTCTTCCGCGGCCTGCTCCGTGACGATCTCTTCCCCCTTCGCCGTCTCTTCCGAGGCCTGCTCCAGAGGCTGCTCTGTAGGTTGCCCTGCTTGTTCCGCCACAGTCTCTACACTATGCGCAGTCTCACCATCCGTACCGGAAACACCACACTCACCTTGCTCTCTCCCTACCGAACCGTCCTCAAGGCCTTCACCAATCTTTTGATCTTCAATACTCATCGAGCTTCAAAGCCCCCTTCCGCTGCAAAGCTAGGTCAACACCACCATCATCAAGCGGTCAAAAATCAAATCGAACAACGCTAGAACTAAAGACACCAAAAGCACAATGAAGAGCGTCACCGCCGTGGCCTGAATAGTTTCCTGCCTGGTGGGCCGGACCACCTTCTTAAGCTCATTGCGACACTCCACAAGGAATTGCGCGCCACGCGCGAATATCGAACGATTTTTTATCTCCCCCCGCTCACTCATACCTGGTGTTCCCTAAACACTGGTGTCTAAACACCAGCAGACTCAGACCTACTTCGCTAAGCCAACTTTTTGCCTCTGCGGTGCCTATATCTTTTTACCTCTGGTGCAGCATCCCCGCCGCATCCTTAAACCGATAAGTGCAACCCACTAGAGCAAACCTCCGTGAGCACCCTCAGATCCAGCTAGAAACCGAAGGATACACGAACCGTGCAAAATAAACAGGCTATGCAAAATAATCTATCGATCCGTCCCTTTAAGGCAGACCCCGACTGCTTGCGTCAGAAGCAGACGGGAACACTAGCAAAAGTAAATACTAAGCGCAAATAGACCGGGACTCTTTTTTAAAAATATTCGACAAGCGCTCCTCCCTCACTGCTATGTAAGACACGACCTAAGAAAAATCGCCATTTTTCAAGCAATTACCAAATGGGAGTCCCCCCTACCTTGAACGTCGCCTCCAAATGGAGCGTGCAGTTACGGCCCCCCTGGGAGTAAATCTTAGCGCCAGGTGCGGCATGCCTTCTGCTGGCTTCTAAACAGGGGCCTATGCTCGAGACCTCTATACAAAGCCCGCTGTAAAGGAGGTGTTCTATGAGATTGATTATGCAATTTTTGTTTTAAGCCTCTAGGCGGTAACTCGGAATTAATTTCACTTTCTCCGGAGAAAGTAATATTCATGTAAACGGATACAGTATCCGTTTACATGAATATTAAATTAGGTGATTACAATCTGTTACCAGTGCGATTATCATGAAAACATGCTTCCAAATACGCGTTAGCCTGGTTCTGTCGGCCTTACTACTTTTTACACAGCAAGCCGCTGCCACTGACACAGTACGCATCACTACCGCCTGGCTAAACCAACGAGGAAGTCCGCCTTACCTCCTCGACAAGTCAAACACAACGTATATCCTCGACACCGATGTTACCGTAAACGGTACTGCATTTTTATTGGGGAGCGCGGCTGGTCCAGTCAAGAATGTGACCGTGGACTTAAACGGTCACACAATAACGTACGCGAACATGGACTTCACGGGTGTGCAAAATCCCGGCTTCGAACAGGCCGGCGCGACAGCCTCTGTACCACTCGGCTGGGATCTAAGTCACGCCCCACACGCTGCGCGGCAGAGTTCCGACGAGAATCTTTTCCTGGATGATTACTCTCTGAAGTTACAATCGGTAAACGGCGTTGAGGAGTATGTGCTTTCCAGCCCTGTGTACCTGCCTGCCGCGGGCCGCTACGCCGTAACAGCCGAGGTGCGCGGCGGACCATACCCCCATCTCAGATCGCGGCTGGATGTGGAAGGTATCAGCATCACCTGCGGCAACACAGTAAGCAATATGCACACTAATTATACGGGCGATATGCTTTGGGGGCTAATCTGCGAGTTTGATGTAGAGGCTCCAATTACTGTACGCGCCAAGGTGATTGTCGGCAGCAATGATGCCACCCGCACCACTACTTTGCACGTAGATGAAATGGATATCCGTCCGATTAGCGATAATGTCGGCGCCCGCAAACTCGGCATGGCTGCCATTGCACCCTACGGATGGAACTCTGCTGTTTCGGAAATAAAAAACGGAAGGATCATCCAAGGGCGTTCTAAGGCTGTCTACTCCTCGGCTATCAAATCAGCTACCTCCAGCCTTTCGCAAACACGCACATCTCTGCATGACCTCACCATTATCACAAACGGGATAAACAGTCAGAACATCGATGAAGTATGGAGTGGTAACCTGGATATTTATAACAACTACCTCGAAGCCAATGGAAAGACTCCGCTAAATCGCCAGTACCCCTTCGCTATGATCGACTTGGGGCGTACTCCTGGCGGCAATCGCATCTACAACAATACTCTTATGAATGGTCCGCACATGGGGATTAATCACGGCAACGCCACCGGAGGGAAGCTTAATCCGCAGCGTAGTTATATCTACAACAACACCATTAAGACGAGAATGGTGGCCAGTAATGGATTCGCCATAGGCGCTGGTGGTAATCTGGAAGTTTACGATAACAAGATCCAACCGATCCAGGGTCACGGCATCGGCGTCGGCCGAAACTCTGACGACTTAAAGATATATAATAACTTGATTGAACCCAAGACTTGGCCCTGCAGCGAGTACTCAACTTATTTTTATCCCAGCCCGGCACACGGCATACGTATTAAAAACTATGATACCGGCTCGATTGAGAATCTTGAGATCTACGGCAACATCATCCGCGGCACCACCTTGCCGCAAAAACCGAATTGTCACACTAAGGTGACCGGCATCTGTAACTATCTCGCTGATGATAAAGAAGGGCAGCTCTCACAGAACGTAAAGATCCATGATAATGATGTCTCGGTTGTCACAGACGATTACCTGCATCAGCATGCCGTGGCCATAAATATCCAGGGGCAAGGGGAGGTCTACAACAACACTTTTAAGAGCAATCATATCGTAGTAGAACTTTCCGGATCAGACGGTGGTGGGGCGGCTAATTATAAACGTTTTGCTTCTAATACCCTGGTAAAAGCGCAGAACGCGCAGCCTGGTTTTCATGCCCTGCGCTATGGTTATTTTTCGCCCCGCGATAACACTTTTCTAGACACTCGTCTGCAAAATGGCGCCAGCCTAAAGGACATAGCCTTGGGGGTAAAAAATAATGGCGGGATTAATAAGGAGAAGATTCTTACTCATCTGCGCGTTAACTGGTATCTGCGGGTGCATGTACAAGATGGGCAGGGCTCACCCATAGCAGGGGCGGTCGCGACGTTAGTCAACAAAAACGGAGTTTCGCAGCAATTTATCGCTGACACAGAGGGAAATATCTCGGCGGAGCTCGAAGAGTACGATTACACTTATGATACCAAGGGCGCATATGTGTACTCTGCGCCTTATACGCTCCGAGTCGCAAAGCCCGGATATCTAGAACACACGGAGACCGTAGATCTAAGCAGCTCCACTGACCGTACGGTACTACTTCGCAGCCACACCCTCGCACCTGCAGCGCCCCAACGCCTGCGGCTGCAGTGACCTACACGACGCTGACATTTGAAGCGGCGTCTAAAAGAGTTCGAGATGCTGACCAACCGGTGGGCTTTTTAAGAAAAATATTCTCATCTTTAAATTTCGCAAGCTTCTAACAGCCACGACTAAATAAACTGCCTCCAGTTGCCGAAATCAACCCATATTTACTTTCTCCGGAGAAAGTAAACACAACTCCATGGCATCACCGAAGCTGGGAACGTAAATCTGTGAACCTTCACTCTCCGGCAAGCGCCACGCAGCGTAGTCGCCTAGTATTGGACCACTCAAACTGGCACGTGTGGAGGGACTCGAACCCCCGACCGGCGGATTTGGAATCCGCTGCTCTACCAACTGAGCTACACACGTAACTGTGGTTTTCGATTTGCCGCAGGCGTAGCAAATAAAGTGGAGCCCACGATGGAACTCGAATCCATGACCTCTTCCTTACCAAGGAAGTGCTCTACCTGCTGAGCTACATGGGCAACCGTAAACCCACACAATACCGTAACCATTGTTTTTTTCAAGACATTAAGGGGCGCGGCGACGTTTGCCCAATGGCTCTCAAACAAGAGACACAACCCTTCCGCACGCACTAACACGTCAATATTGTTTAAATATCGCCCTGACCTATTCCATACTTTGGCTAATTCTTGTAAAATCCATGTTTTTACGATTAAGTTCCTAAGGCGCGTGCTAGGTCCAATCAAATCGTGCGGGAGTAGCTCAATTGGTAGAGCATCACCCTTCCAAGGTGAGGGTCGCGAGTTCGAACCTCGTCTCCCGCTCCATTGTGCTCTGCACGGCCGTGCCTGAAGAGGGACCGATTGCGGTGAGGTGTCCGAGTGGCTAAAGGAGGCAGACTGTAAATCTGCTAGCGTAAGCTTACGGGGGTTCGAATCCCTCCCTCACCATTTTTTTGATCTTATTTTTTTGATCTTATTTTTGATCTCGAACTTCTACTTACTCCCGCTTGATCTCCACCACGCTAGTGGCTCAATCGTAACGCTTTGGAAAAAATACTGTAGCTTATACTAAAAACGGGCGTACCCCGGATAACGTGGGAATGGAATCACATCTCGGATATTGTGCATATCGGTGACATACATCAGGAACCTTTCAAACCCCAGCCCAAACCCGGCATGCGGCACAGTCCCATACCTTCTGAGATCGAGGTACCACCAGTAATCTTCTTCCTTGAGGCCCATCTCCCGCATCCTTTGCAGCAGCACATCGTGGCGCTCTTCACGCTGGGACCCACCAATAATCTCACCCAAGCGCGGAACTAAGAGATCCATGGCGCTTACACTTTGCTGATCATCGTTTAAACGCATATAAAACGCCTTAATCTCCTTGGGGTAGTTGATCACAAAGAGTGGACCCTTAACATACTCGTCCGTAAGGTAACGCTCATGCTCTGCTTGCAAATCCATTCCCCAACGCACAGGAAATTCAAAACTACGACCGCTCTGCTCAAGCACCGCGACAGCCTCTTTGTAATCCATAACCTCAAAGCGCGAAGCGACCACCGAGGAAAGAGTAGCTACTAGTTTTTTGTCGCTCCACTCGCGCTGTTCCAAAAACTCCAGCTCTTCACCACACCTTTCCAAAATCTCCTTTATGATCGCAACCAAAAAAGCCTGGGCCACCTCCATATCGCCCTGCAGATCGCAAAAGGCCATCTCAGGCTCAATCATCCAAAACTCAGCCAAATGACGGGTGGTATTGGAATTTTCAGCTCTAAAAGTTGGCCCAAAAGTATACACATTTGAAAGCGCGCACGCGTAACTCTCTGCTTCCAGCTGGCCTGACACCGTAAGCCCCGCCTCCGCTCCAAAAAAATCTTGAGAATAATCAGGCTTCCCCTCCACTAACGGCAAGTTGGCCGCATCAAGAGTCGTGACCTTAAACATCTCGCCGGCACCCTCGCAATCGGCGGTTGTAATAATGGGAGTGTGCAGATAAACGAAGCCTCGATCCTGAAAAAAACGATGCACCGCCATCGCTGCAGCCGAGCGGATGCGCGTCACCGCCCCAATCGTGTTAGAACGCGGACGAAGATGTAAAAGCTCCCGCAAAAACTCCAAACTGTGGCCTTTTTTCTGTAACGGATATTTTTCCGGATCTGCTTCGCCCACCAATTGCAGCTCCTGGACGTGAAGTTCAAAACATTGTCCTTTCGCCGGCGACTGCTGCAGATTACCCTTAACGCTTAAAGCGCAACCTGTACTGATCCGAGCCGCAACGGCCGCGTATGACGACAAGCTCGGATCAATCACAAGCTGCAGGCCTCGCATGCTGCTCCCATCCGTAAGCTCGATAAAGGAAACGTTCTTGGATTGACGGTGGGTCCGCACCCAACCACTTACACGACACTCCCCAAGCGGCTGCCTGCCTGTATGAATTTCTCTGATGCGCACCTGATTCATATTAAGATTACTATCACGACGTTGTAACGCTTGTCACACCCAAAGCATTTAGGTTATTCTCCCCCCTGGTCGCGGGGTGTAGCTCAGCCTGGGAGAGCACTAGTTTTGGGAACTAGGGGTCGGAGGTTCAAATCCTCTCACCCCGACCAGTGCGCCACGTATGGTTAACGGCACGATTACAGGTGGGCCGTTAGGCGTCCAAATCCTGCCTCTAATGGTGTGTTGACAATATTGCTGTTGGGCAATAACTTGTTGATAATAGTATTTTAAAATTGATCCCACCGTCTAAATGAAGACCGGAAGAGAGGGTCCCTCCTTAAGCTAAGGTTTGCCATGGCTCGCAAAAAAAAGCCTTTTAAGAAATTTTTGGTGATCGCATCAGTGCTGGTTGCGCTCGAGCTGGTGCTGATTCTGATGTACTCCTCTGGTGAGCAGCCTGACTTTGTGGCTGCCATGAACAGTCAAATTGCAGAAGACAAGCGCATTCCTCCAGAGAAGCGTACTGCCGTTAAGTTGCAGCTGGCCTTAAATGACTATCGCGTTAAGAATAATCGTTGGCCAAACAAGCTGGACGACTTGGTACCAGTATATTTCGAGCGTACGCCCATTGATCCCGAAACTGGAACCGTTTTTAAATATACCGTAGAGGGTAATCGTTACTTCTTAGGCGAACGCGCAGACAAAAATTCGAAAACAAAGTCCGGCGCTTCAAGCAAAGCCTCTGAAAGCCAGGCCGAACAGTTGGCCTTGGTGGCAAGCTTAGATCAAGAGAGCGGGGAAGATGCTTTTATATACGACCCTCAGGGCAAAAGAGATCCCTTCCGTTCTCACGATTTTTCCGCTAAGCCACGGGAAGACCACACCGGCCAGCCCCTTGAAAATTACACTTACGACGATCTCACGTTAACGGCTGTATTGAAAGGTTTGGACACTCCTAAAGCCATCGTGGAGATTCCTTCCGGGAGAGGTTATACGGTTACGCTCGGAGAGCCAATCGGCTCAAGCGGCGGTAAAATTGTGGAAATCAAAGCGGACAAGCTGGTAATTCTAGAAACCACAATCGAATTCACCGGGGAGAAACGCACCAGAACCATTGAAATGTATTTACGCTAAACGATTACTTAACCTTACCTTAAAATTGACAATCTTGTTCAAAGTATGGATCTTTGGTCGGCATGATCAAAGCCGTTCTTATCACCATTTTTTTGCTTGGACTCTGTGCCTGCGGCACGCACTGTAGGCCTTTCCCAGCTCCCAAACCCTGCTACGATCCAACGCTGCAGAGCGGATTAGAAAGTGTAGTTGAAAGACTCTCGCTTGAAGATGCTGCCGCTAAAGAGCGGCTAGCCGTTATCCTCGTTGATATCACCCAACTCGACCACCCTTATACCGCTGGTATCAACGCTAATCAGATGATGTACGCCGCCAGCCTGCCCAAAATTGCGATCCTCTACGGCGTACTAAAACTTATGGACCAAGGCGCGCTAACTTGGGACCCGCAGTTGGAAACACTGGCAACCGAAATGATCCGGGATTCTTCAAACAGCGCCGCTACCGAGCTATTCTATAGGATTGGCCCGCATTATATCGCTGCGCTGTTGCAATCAGATCCTTTCCGTTTTTACGACCGTGAAAATGGGGGCGGCATTTGGGTCGGTAAGGAATACGGTCCTGCGCCGGCATGGAGAAGGGATCCGCTAGGCCAAATCTCACATGCAGCCACACCCGTCGCTGTGGCGCGCTTATATTATTACCTTGAAACTGGTGAGCTCCTCTCTCCCAAAGGGACCTTTCTGATGAATAAAATTCTCTCGAATTCCAGCCTCGACCATAAATTCCTAAAAGGGCTTGCACGATACGGAAACCGTGTGAAGCTGCGCCGCAAATCCGGTTCTTGGCGCACTTACCACTCAGACAGCGCCATCGTTGAGCATAACGGGCGACGCTATATAGCCGTAGCGCTAACGAACGATCCCAAAGGCTCATACTGGTTGGAACGTCTGATCGCCGGAATGGATTGGCTTATCCTCTCGTCTCCAGAAAGACCTTCACAACTGTGAGCTAACCCAAATATTTCACCCGCAATACCTTTCAATCCTTTCCAGTCCCCTTAGCCCCAACGCCTCTGCCACATGCGCATCAGATACGTCTTTGCTTTCCTCCAAATCTGCGATGGTGCGGGAAACTTTTAATATCCTCACAAAAGATCTGGCACTCAGCGCCCCCTTACTTGCTGCTTGCTCCAACAATCGCCGCGCACTAGACGACAGACTCACATGTTCAAAAACTTCTTTATTCTGTAACCGTGCATTCTTCTTGCCGCTACGCTCGAGGCTAAGCTGATGGGCCTGGGCGACCTGATCTCTAAGGCGCTGCTCCTGCTCCTCTAAATCAGTACCGCCACGACTTTCGGTTACCTCACGGATAGAAACCGCTTCAAGCTCAATCTGCAAATCAATGCGATCTAAAATCGGCTGCGAAAGCTTTTTTAAGTAAGCCTGGATGGCAGAGCGCGAACACTGACAGTGTAGACCCGCCGCTCCTAGCCGTCCACAAGGGCAAGGATTCATGGCGGCCAAAAGCTGGAAACTAGCAGGGAAAACCAAGCTGCCCTTGGCACGAGAAATACTGACCGTCCCCTTCTCCAGGGGGGACCTTAGAGCCTCAATCGCAGAACGGTTAAACTCGGGAAACTCATCCAGGAAAAGCACTCCATGGTGCGCCAGGCTCACCTCCCCCGGACGCGGGATCGTTCCTCCCCCCACCAATCCCGCCTCGGAAATTACATAGTGTGGATTCCTAAAAGGTCGTCGCCCCCCAAGAAAACCCTTAATTGGCAGGCCGACTACGCTGTGGATGCGCGCCACCTCCAAAATCTCTCGCCGATCCATACTAGGCAGCAGGGAAGAAAATCTTTCTGCTAACATGCTTTTGCCGCACCCAGGCGGGCCAATCATAAGCAAATTATGGCCACCTGCCGCCGCTACAAGCATGGCACGCTTCGCGGTGGCCTGCCCTCCCACCTCTAGAAGGCTGGGTTCCGTCCGGACACAAGGAGTGCTGCCATTTCCGTTTGCAGGCCTAACTGGATCAAGGCGGCCCTCGAGATAAGACACTACCTCCAACAACGAGTTTAGACCTATCACCTTAACTCCCGAGATGATGGCGGCCTCATCCCAGTTAAAGACAGGTACTACTACTTCTTTGACCCCTGCCCGCAGAGCTTCAATCGTCAGGGCCACCATGCCGCGTACAGGCTTAAGCTTGCCATCTAGAGAGAGCTCCCCAAAGAATGCGCGGTGCTCCAAATCGACGGCCTTAATCTGAGCCGAAGAGTGCAAAATCCCCAGCGCTATCGCTAAATCAAAGGACGAACCCTCTTTGCGAAGTTCGGCCGGCGACAAGTTCACTAGAATGCGGGGATTCACCTCAAAACCGGAATACCTCAACGCCGAAGAGACTCGGTCACGCGACTCCCGCAAGGACGCATCCGCCATGCCGATAATCGTAAAACCTTCACGCGTGCTATCACGGGCTTCAACCTCAACATCCACCGACACAGCGGATATTCCAGAGATGGCGCTTGTTTTGATACGACAAAGCATAATTGAAAAGAAATCGCAGGCGGCGGCCAAACATAACTGCTGCCTTTATTCGTTCTTTTCCAACAAGAGTTTCTCGCTATCTTTCCTGCTCCTGGCTTTGGCCCAAATCATGCAATTAAACAGTAGAGCAGCAAACGCGTACGCCCCTAAGCCCTCGCGCCACAATAACATGTTGTAATCATTAACTTGTGGAGTGTCTGCTTTAAGGTAAATTTGCCCCTTGCTGCGTTTTGTCTGGGGAATATGGGTATTTTTTTCCCAGCACACAAAGTTTCCTCCCGGGGATAGTGCTGCTACACAGGCAATTAAAATGGCTAAGCTGTCACAACAAGAAAAAATTGAGATTGCAAATCGCAATATCAATCAAAGTGACGCTTGGAGGCAGATCCCCCCGGAAGAAAAACTTGCCATGATGGCAAACGCCAACTCCAAGGGGCTCTTTGCCGCGATCACGGCCTGCATTGTCGGTGGCACTTGTGCCGTAGCTCTGCAGGAAGTGTGGTTATTTTGGGGAAGCCTTATGGCCTCTCCACTGGTGTATCAATACGCCGCCGGTAAAGCTTGGCGCTCCGTTAAACCGGCCACGATCCTCCGTTATCTCGCTGCCCGCTCCGCAGCCAGGCGTTACGCCTATTCCGCAGACTCTAAGGATCTTGAACTTTCCCTGATTTTTCGAGCCAACTTGGAACGAATTTATGGGGAACAGCACTTGCAAGAAGCCTTAGAAGCCATGGTTAGAAACAATAAGGAAACCGAAGTTTGGGTAGGGCTTTTCCCCGACGTAGTCGTCATGCTGTCAGAGAGGCCCGGCGGAGCCGCGCTGGAATTTGCTCAACCTCTCGACGATAAGCTAACGATTGAATCGCAGAGCGCCTCCGGCCAAGATTATGCCAATGATAAAGAGCTCTTTTTAAGCGCCCGGGAAAAAGGAAACAAGATCACCAAAATTAAACTTACGAGCAGATTTCCGGGCGCATTAGTCGTGTTTGAAAAAAGATTGCTGGCTTTCCAGAATAGATGTTTGGAACTGGCGGCGAAAGACCCCTCCAGGCCGAAACCTAGACGTCTCTTAGGTGAATTAGGTGACAACGACGAGAACGGCTACGGAGATATCCAAGATGACGCCATCTTTGATTAACTCGAATATTTCGGGTTGACGTGATAGCGGGGCCAGCAGCCACAAATTATTGCCATAACTACCAAGCTGCGCCTAGAATACCAAGGATGACACGATTACTCCTAAACGCCATAATCGCGCTACAGATAGTAGCGTGGTCGGGACTTGCCAGGTATGCCTGGGGACAAGAGGATGGGGCTGCCACTACTTCAGAAGCAAACCCGGTACCGCTATTAATGCCTCCGGCACCCGGACGGGTCGGTCCTCCTACCTCGACCGTAATCGTTACTTCTACTCCCGTGCTGCTGCCAAATCCCACACGGGCCTTAGGCCAAAACGACACGACAAACACTTCTGAACTTGAGTTAATCAGCATCGACTTTGATTACACCGAGGACTCCAAACTGCCGAAGATTCAGCTGACATTAAGTTCTAGGACAAAATTCACACTGCAAAAACTAAGTCGTAAGACTTATGTTCTGGAGATTCCCGGCTGTATGCTTAAGAGCGAGCATTTGATGCTTCCACACTATCCCCCTCAAGATTTCAAGGGCATCAATATGATTCGATCTAAACCTACGAAAACCGGTGTCGAAATTCAGATAGCTGTCGAAAAAGACGCCAAGATCGTCGCAATTGGACAGGACCGACAAATTTTAATTATGAACAGCGCTAAACATTAAACAACTCCTGCTGTTTGTGACTCCTCGGCTTTCCGACGCTTATCGGATACTTCCCGCTAAAACAGGCATCGCAAAAAGAAGTCTTGTCGGAATTAATGGCGCGATAAAGTCCTTCCATACTCAGATAAACCAAGCTGTCCGCACCTAAATATTCCTTAATTTCTTCAACGCTCTTATTGGCAGCGATTAAATCACTCTTTTGAGGGGTGTCGATGCCATAGAAACAGGGATCAATTGTAGGTGGAGCGGAGACGCGTAAATGTATCTGCCGGGCCCCTGCCTGCCTCAACATTTTTACTAACTTGCGGCAAGTAGTACCTCGCACAATTGAGTCATCCACTACAACAATAGATTTACCATCAAGCAGATCGCTATTTGGATTCAGCTTGATCTTTACCCCAAAGTCGCGGATAGCTTGTTTTGGCTCAATAAAGGTGCGACCAACGTAGTGGTTGCGAATCAAACCAAACTCAAAAGGAATCCCAGATTCCTGGGAGTAACCCAGCGCCGCTGGCACGCCCGAATCCGGCACGGGAATGACGTAATCAGCCTCGACCGGCAGCTCTTTGGCAAGCTCCCGCCCCATACGTTTACGCACCGCATAAACATTCCGTCCAAAAACCAATGAATCCGGACGGGCGAAATACACATATTCAAAAACGCACGGCCGCTCTTTAGCCATTCCAAACGGAAAGTACGACTTGACTTTACCGTCCATGCTTAGCTCGAGGACCTCCCCCGCCTCAATTTCTCTGACATAATCGGCTCCGATCAGATCAAAAGCGCAAGTTTCTGAAGCTACAATCCAACCACCATCCAGCTTACCCAAACACAGAGGCCGGATACCATAAGCATCACGCAATGCAAAAAGACGATCACCATACATCACCAACAAAGAATACGCGCCGTGGACCTGTTCTAATGCTGTAATAATAGTCTCAACCTTAGGGACGTTCTTGGGGCTACGCGCTAAGAGGTGTAAAAAAATCTCCGTGTCGGTGGTGGCTCCGAAAATCGCCCCATCTCCAATTAGCTTTTCACGAAGCTCCGCAGCGTTGATTAGATTGCCATTATGCGCGATGGCCACGCACCCCATAGAAATCTCCGCCTGAAGCGGCTGCACATTCGCCAGAGAAGCTGTTTCTGCTGTGGTATAACGCACATGTCCAATTGCAGCCCTGCCAGGCAACCTGCTAAAGTCAAAATCGTTAAAGACATCTGCCACTAAACCCTGACCGCGATGGGCGTAAAATCTCGCTCTCTCCCCGTTCTCAAGCGAAACCACCCCTGCTCCTGCCTGGCCGCGGTGCTGCTGTGCATGTAGACCAAGATAGGCAATATTGGCCGCTTCGAGGTGATTCCAAACACCCACGAGGGCGCACTCTTCATTGAATTTATCAAACACCAGTAACCTTAATTTATTATAATGATTATACTTGGCACTGCCTCTGTAGGATTAAATCCCAACATACACCTCACCCTTCCAACGCTCAAAGCTAATCCTGCATCAACATGGAACTTCCCGAGGCATTTCCCACCGACTGGATCTCACCAAAAAGTGCCTCCACAAACTCCGCTGCCTCAAACGGCCTTAAGTCCTCAATGCCTTCACCCACTCCAATGTACCTGACCGGAACTCCCAACTCGCTCTTGATGGCAACTACTACACCGCCCTTCTGAGTTCCGTCCAACTTCGTAACGACCACGCCTGAAAGCGCTAAAGCCGCGTTAAACTCGCGCGCCTGGGCAATCGCATTTTGCCCGGTCACTCCGTCAATTACGAGCCAAGTC
>JAAYZI010000006.1 GCA_012514925.1 Deltaproteobacteria bacterium
TCGAGTCGCAAAATGCGGCTGGCAAGGTACCAAAGATACAAATCTTCAAGATCTTTTAAGCTCTCTTTATTGCGATTGGTCTCGAAAAAGACTTTCAGGTGCACAGGTTCATCAGTATCGGAGGGCAGAAGGCTGGAGGGTGGAAGCGGGTTGCCGCCCAGAAGCACTTTCTTTGGAAATGCCGCTACCTCCTCTCCCTTTTCTCCGGCCAGCCTCAGATAGTAGGGATTGAATCCACGGAAGTGATGTTGAGGGTCAGCCACTGCAAGGGAAATAGCGACCATATTCCGCCTAATGGTAAGGCTTTCAACTTGGAGCGTCACGGAGGGAGGAGTGTTAATAAGAGATGTCATGTTGGCAAGCCCCACCAGAACGGCCACTAATAGGACCTTTATGCCGTTGCTGGGTTTTAGCAAGGTTGCCAGCCAACTTTGGCCACGGGCAGCGATAGTCTCCAGCCGTCCCTGCCGGTAAGGATCAAGGTGGTGCTCCCGCCAGGTCGAGTCCTCCATAAACTGGAGTCCGAATGCAAGCCCGTTATAGCAGCTGAGTAACCAGAAGATGCCGCTGCAGAATATTACCAGCCAATTGACCCAGAATGATCGTCCATCCGGCGCTGGAATTTGGACAAGGCTGATTGCCAAACACTCAAGCGCGAATGGGGCTGTTAGCGCTTTTAGCGGCAGCCAGCGGTGCAGCTTGGTATAGCTGCGGGCCATATGCATTGATTGTCTTATCGAAGCTACGTTCAAAGCGCCGGGGATAAAAAAGAAATAGTAGCGTAACAGCATGATAGTGGCCGGAATAAGCAGGAACAAAGCGATTGTTTGTACTGATAAATCGAGGCTTACGCTCAAAGTCAAAACGGTAGTGCACATAATCGGCGGTAGCCAAACCAAAATTCCACATGTCAATGTGAGCAAGAAAGCGTGTATCTCCCAGGATGGTTTTATGACGCTTAGGTTACGCAGCCATCTACTGGACACAAAAAAAACAACAGAAAGGGAGAGGACCAGGCGTAGGCTGATTATAAAGAGGAAATAGTCGGGCCGTTCAAGAGAAAATAGATTAGAGACCAGTGCAGGCAAAATTAAGACTAAGTAGAGCACGGGCACCCAAGTTGCGTCCTTCGCAAGCAGGCCTGCAGCTAAGTTGTAGACTCCGTCACCATTTGGAGGTTGATTGTGAGAGGAAGGCATACGGATAAAGTGCACTAGTCAGAATTTAATCATACAGACAGTGTATGATTTTTTCATATAAAACGTAAGGTGGTATCCGCTATTTACTTCATATCCTCTATATCCCTCATCCACTTGTACTAGTTAGTATTTAATCACACAGACAAAGTTAGATTTCTTCATAAAACGTAAGGTCATCCAATCTGGTACGACCAAGTGTTGACAAGGTTTAATAAAAGCCTCGATTAATTAGTGCGGTTATCTAGGTAAAAGTCCACAAAAAGAGCTTGATAATTCGTAAGGTTGGTCCGATAGACCATCTGTATACTCTTTGTAGTAGAGCAGCTTTGCGTAGTGGTGGGTTTTAATGTTTGACCTAGGGGAAATCGCTTGGATTCATTACTGGTTTTTGGCAGCAAAGATGAGAAGCTAACCGGGTTTCTAAAAAAAATGGGGTACAACCTTATTAGCCCGGGGGATCAGGATCTCATTCCTGAGTTGGTAGAGAAGAGTATGGTTGATTTGATCCTGATTGACTCCCGCATCGAGACACAAGCTGTGGATCTTTGTGAGTTCTTACGCGCCCAGGATAGCACAAAACAGGTGCCGATTGTATTTGTCTCCGCTAATAGAGAAGAGTTGGCAGAAATTAAGAGCCTGGGATTACCGAAGCTTGAATTTGTGGCAGCGCCTTATTCAATTGGCTCTGTAGTTAGCAAGATTGCGACCCAGGTGCGTCTTAGAAAAATGGCTGGTGAGGATGAGGGTAATGCCAGTATCGGGGAGGTCAACGCACGTTTGCGCGATCTTAATCAGAGGTTCACGAAGCAACTGCAAGAGGCGCAGGCGATTCAACTTAGTCTGATTCCGAAGGTCCTGCCGCAGGATCATCGTTTCGATTTGGCAGTGGCCTATCAGCCGTTGGAGCAGGTGGGCGGGGATTGGTATTATGCGGCGTTTTCTCCGAGTAATAAACTTTCGGTGCAGATTGCCGATGTCACAGGTCATGGATTATCAGCTGCGTTTATTTGCGCCATGACTAAGCTGGCGTTGATTGCCGCGGAGCGCGAATTGCCGCACGAATTGTTGCGGCAGATGAATATGTTGATGTCTACCAGTTTGCACAGCGGCACGTTTGTTACCGCTTTTTCTTATCTTTATGATCCGGCTAGTGGTCATCTCGATTTTGCACGAGCTGGGCATCCGCCTGGTTTGCTTTTGGACCGCGCCAAGGGTGAGGTGTCGCAGCTTAAGAGTGATGGCTTTGCTTTTGGGTTCTTTGCCATGAGCGAATACAGTCACGGTCAGGCCACTTTGGGCATAAACGATGTCTTGATGATTTATACTGATGGATTGTCAGAAGCGCAGGATCGAAATGGCGTTAGTTATGGATACCAGAGACCTAGTGATCTTCTGCGCGATCTGGATCCAGGGCTAAGCTCAGCCGAAATGCTTTCAGTGTTGCTAGAGGATTTTGATTCATTTAGAGATGGTCGTCTCCTAAAAGACGATACCACCGCTATAATGTTAAAACGCCTAGCATAGCTACCACTAATCCGGATACCCCATTTAGGTCCCACAGACCCTGCCTCAACCATTTCGTCCCGCCATGGTTCCTCTCTCCGCCCCGATCAAGCGGCTTAGAAAGTCTTGGGGTAGGGAAGGTTCCCGAGGTCCACCCCGCCTTAAGTAGTGTTGCAAATTTTCGTTTTTGGTACTAATAATATTAAAGGGTTATCTTTACTTTCTCTGGAGAAAGTGAAGACTATGCGCCACTGCCAGCCACCGTCAGCCATCACCAGAAAGGCTCTGTTAACCTGGGCTTTTATTAAACCTTGTCACATATACATATCTCGCGCGTAGCCTACTAGTTTAATTTGCCAATCTTTTGCGCGAGATAAGTATATGCGACAAGGCCAATATTAGGTCGTAGCAGATTGGATGGCCTTACGTTTTATGAAGAAATCTAACACTGTCTGTGTGATGGTATCCGTTTACGTGAATTTTACTTTCTCTGGAGAAAGTGAAGTTGATTCCGCGTTACCGTCAGCCGTCATTAGAAAGGCTCTGCTAATCTGGGCTTTTATTAAACCTTGTCACATATACATATCTCGCGCATAGCTCTCTAACTGTATTCGTTTACATAAATATTAAGTTTAGGGGTTACAATCTGTTACCAGTGTAATTATTAAGAGGAAAAAATCGGCCCGGCCGGAGCATTTAAGGCCTTTCAGAATCTACTGATTTTGTTACAATTAGCTTGGGTTCTTAGCGATTTGTCCGTTCGCTTACCACTTGTGAGCGGAAACTCTAAATAGAGGCGCGATGAAAGGTTTGATCTGTACTGGTTTGATGTTAGTGCTGTTCTTTGTGGGTTGCAGCTTGCCCAAAAAGGTTCCGCCTTCTGAGGTAAATTACTACCAGTTGGCGCAAAAAACGATGCCTCCCGAGCAGAGCCGCGCCATTATCAACGAGGCGGTATCCAATTGGTACTACGGCCAGGGTTTAGGTGACACTGCATTAAAGGCGGGAACTGTGGTAGTGTTTCCCCCTTACGTGTTAATTTTGCTTGGAAATGCGGCGCTCTCACTGTCGGGTTATGAGACGGTAGGGGTTTCAAATTTTTTGCCCGAGCAGGGAGCTAGCGTGTGGAGTGGTTTTTATGACTCGGTTACCGGCGCGCCCGGCCGTGTTGCTGCAGCGGCGGCAGGTAAGGAGTTTCGCACTCCAGAGTTGGCTGAGGAAAAGCTTCGTGAAAAGCTGTCCCAGGGCGCTGGATCACTTCCCCCGGAAGACGTATACCAGTAAGGCATGCCCTCCACGAAGCACCCCGAAGGGGGCGAAGTGGAGGAAGCACCCCGAAGGGGGCGAAGTGGGGAGGACGTATACCAGTAAGGCTTGGGTCCGCAAATATGGTAACGATTGGATTGGTAGCCCGCCACGTAAGTGAAGAGATCAGCCAGATAGCGGCGGACCTTATGCGCTTTGCGAGCGCAAATGGATGTGAAGTCCTGGTGGAGAAGCCTGGCGGCGAATGCTTCGGGGGCGGCGCTACAGCTGTGAGTATCGAAGATTTGGTTCGGCGAGCCGATCCGATTGTGGTGTTGGGCGGGGACGGAAGTATGCTCAGAGTGGCTCGTCAGGTCAGCGGGACGTGCCCGGTCTTAATCGGCGTAAATTTTGGCACCTTGGGGTTTCTTACCGAGATTGCCCCGTGTGAGCTTATCAGCTGTTTGCAAGAGTGCCTAAAAGGCAGGCAGCGCCTAGTCAAGCGCTCTTTGTTGTACACTCAAATCGTGCGGGAAGGCGCGGTGATTTTACGCTCTCAAGCCTTAAACGATGTGGTTGTGCAGAAAGGACTGCACGGGCGCTTGGTGGATTACGATGTTTACGTCGACGACGAGCCGACCATGCGGGTTAGGGGAGATGGAGTGATTTTTTCTACTCCCACCGGCTCCACTGCCTATGCGTTGTCGGCGGGCGGTTCGATCGTACATCCTGACATATCCGCTCTTTTGGTAACGCCGATCTGCGCGCATTCGCTTACGAACAGGCCCTTGATTTTGCCGTTGGATGTGAAAATAAGAGTACGGACCCACCAACATGAAGGAGAGGTCGTGGCGATAATCGATGGCCAAGAGTCTCTTTTGTTGCAGCCGGGGGATGAAGTCTTTATAACAAAGGCCGAACACTGCGTAGCCCTCGTGAGGTCTCCTTCCAAGAGCTACTTTGAGGTGTTGCGCAGCAAGCTGCATTGGGGAGTCGTAAATAAGTCAGATTAAGAGCGCCGCATGTTGTGTGATCTTAGTATCTCTAATTTCGCTTTAATCGAAAAACAGACCGTATCTTTTGGGGAGGGACTCAATGTCATAAGCGGCGAGACCGGAGCTGGAAAATCGATGGTCTTGCAAGCTTTAGAGCTGATTTTGGGAGGGCGACCGAAGGGAAATCAGGTTAGAACGGGAAGCGAAGGTTGGGAGATTCAGGCGCTTTTTGCACTCTCCGGGCTTCCAGAAAAGATTAGAAACGAGCTTCCAGATATAGCCGCGGGCGATGAGTTACTTGTGAGCCGGAGCATGAACCTATCTGGGCGTGGAAAGGTTTTTATAAACGGTCAGCTTGGCAGCGTTTCGCTGCTAGAGGAGATCTGCAAAAAAATCATTAATATTTGCGGACAGGGGCAACACGTAAGGCTTTTAGATGCGCGTTACCACCTAGAGTTAATAGATGGCTTTGCGGGAAATGAGAGTTTGTTGGCAAAGTACGAAGAGGCGTACGACTCATGGAAAGCAGCAGCAGAACAGTTTAGTGAGATCCAAAAAAAAGCAGAGGGTGCCGCCGCTCGTCGCAGTGAACTTGAGGGTATTGTGGTTGAGCTAGAAGGGGCCGCACCGCGGGCGGGGCTGCGCCAGGAGTTGGAAGATGAAGTAAAGCGCATGGCTAATGCCGAGGGGATTTTACTCTCTGGGCGCATTATAAACGAGGGTATAAACGCAGAGGGAGGAGCGCTTGCGGGGGTGCAAGCGATACTGGGAGAGGTCTTGCGGTTATCTAAGTTGGACCCTGGATGCGGGGAGGTGCGCGAGCTGTGCGAGGCGGCAAAGACTAATCTTGAGGAGTGTGATCGCGTGCTTAGTCAAAGGCTTGCTGCCGTGGAAGTTAGCGAAGAAGAGCTGGAGAGTTTAAGGGAGAGGCTGGCTGAGATTGCCAGGTTGGAGCGTAAGTTTCGCACCAACGATGAAGGTTTAGTGGAGGTTCTAGAGGAGAGTCGGCGCGAGTTGGCGCTCTTAGAGGATCCTCTTTCGCTGGCGGAGCTAAAGAAAGAAGTCGATCAGAAATTTACTGTGGTGACTGGGCTTGGAGAAGATCTCTCTAAAAAGCGTAAGCAGGCGGCGCTTGGGCTTACGAGTGCGGCTCAGCAAGAACTTGCTGAGTTAAATCTTAAGGACGCGCGCATGGAGGTGGAATTTTGTGAGGGAGATTTTGGGCCGGGCGGTAAAGACCAAGTTCAATTCTTAGTTTCTACCAATAAGGGCGAGCCGCTTAGGCCTCTTAAAGAAGTCGCCAGTGGGGGCGAGTTGTCGCGGATTATGCTGGTGTTAAAAAAAGTGTTGCGCGAAAAAAGCGGCGTAAATGTTCTGGTGTTTGACGAAGTCGACGCGGGAGTATCAGGGGGCGTGGCGCGCGCGGTTGGGGAGAAGCTAAAGAGCTTGGCGCAGCAGTCGCAGGTGATCTGCATTACACATTTGGCGCAGGTGGCATCGCTAGCGGATCATCATTTCTTAGTCCAAAAAGAGAGTGGTAAGCGCACCGTTGCAAGTATTCGCGAGCTTGACCATAAGGAGAAAGTTGAAGAGGTAGCCCGCATGTTAAGTGGGCATAAAGTCACAGAAGCAAGCCGCCAATCTGCAAGAGAGCTTATGGGCGGGAAATAGGAATCTCTGATAACAACTAGCTCGAAAGTTTAAAAAGGATTAGCTGCGAAGGGGAAACTCCTTTCTTAAATCCTTCGCAGCATGAGGACTGTTAGTTCGTTTGATGGTCGGCAGGTGGTTACGTGGAGATTTTGCGTCTCCGCATAAACTCCCCGACGACGAGGATCCCAACTCCGCATGCCAGCATCAGGCATGATGCCGGTTCCGGCACGGCGGTGACCGTGATGGTCCCGTCGTAGACTGTAGTTGGGAGGCCCCCGAAGTCTGACGTGAAGGCGTCCGAACCCATCACTTTTTTAAGTAATAGGTTGTAGACACCGGGGTTTGCACCGACGGTGTTGACCGTCAGGAACGCTAGTGGGATCTCATCCTCCAGGGCTAGCTTTCCTGATATGGTGAGGTTGTCTCCTCCCCACGTCCACTCGTCGGCGCTAAACACCTGTTGCCCCGCGCTATTGGGGTTAAACAGGGTTCCCGGGCCTTCGATGTCAAGCCCTGTAATAAACGGGGTGCCGGGCTCGTTTGGTGTGATCTGCACGTACAGATTCACGCCCTCGACCTTGTCGCCATCGTCACCACGCGCCATGATGGGGATTTTGTATTCCCCGCCTGCCAGCAACTCGTGCTGCCCGCCGTCAATTATGAGTGCAGCATAACTTGAGGCGGGCAAAACAGTGCACAGAAGTGCGCAAACTAACCTGTACATCATCATCAATCCCTTTCTTAAAAAACACTGAAATTCCCCCCGCAGCCGGAGCGAAGCCTTTCCCCTCCGGCTGCAGTTTTTAAAACACATACCCACTTACCAATTTGAAAAAGAGCAAAGACTACCAAAGCACATTAACACAAACACGGTTTCTAATAAACACTAGTAACCGTTCACACATGAAAATGATTAAGTAATTTTATTTTTAGCTTGGGTGGTAGAATCTCACTTTCTCCAGAGAAAGTAATATTCATGCAAACGGTTACCGAACACAAACATTAGGAGGCGTTTTCTGTGTGGTAAGTCACTGTATTTACTGTCTAGGTGATCGATTCCGAGAGCTTTAATTTTAAATCGCTTTAGTTTCAGCTAGTTAACTCTGCAATCAGTACTAATACGAATTTGTAACGCCTACACAGTCCAATGCCGGTTTTGACTCATCTAAAATAATAAGAGTAGATCGTGCATTTAACAAACAACGTTTGTCATTATCGCTTTTGTGGATTGACCGCCAATTCCATTTTTACTAACCTCCATGGCTCGACGAGAACAAATTGCGGTCCCGTTAGGGGCGGATAACGATATGAAGTTTTCTCTCCATAAAGATTTCTGTGTTTGGTTGGTTTCTCCAAGCGACGGAAAAGTTAGGAAGCTGCGCTTTAGCTTGCTTAAGGCTATCGGCGCTTCTTTCGGCCTAGCCCTTGTGGCTGGGGTGTTCATGTACATAGCGGGCGACTACACCCGGGTGCAGATCACCAGAGCCAGACAGCACTTCTCTTTTAGACGGGTGGTTTCTGAGCGTGATTCTCTTAAGCAGCTTAATCGTGCTCTAAGTGAGAGCGTAAAACACCTAAAGTCTGATAAGGTCCGCGCCATAAATTATGAGAGAAATATCCGTGAGCGCTTAGATGAGCTCTCCTTGCTGGTCGACTCGGCTGTGTCTTTTGGAGTGGTGGAGGAGAGAAGAGCGCGGGAGCAGAAGGTTGGGCTAAAGAAAGATGCCGAGGAAGGTGGGGTAGGTGGCGCTGAGGTTGATTACTGTGTGTTGGGTGACGCGGCGTGCGTCGGTCAGGTTCTTGCTTACAATTGGCAGCCGAGTGAGCCGAAGGCAACGATAAAGCCTGATTTTAAAGGTTCCGCCCCGATGAACCGGCAGGATCTAGTCGGGATCCTAGAAGGTTACATAGAGATGCTTCGTTCGGTACCGATTGGGTTGCCGTGTAAGGGTCGGGTGAATTCGCCCTTTGGTATGCGAATCTCTCCATTTGAAAACCGTCTTAGAATGCATCAGGGGGTTGATTTCGGCGGTAAATACGGAGATCCGATTAAGTGCACCGCCGACGGAGTAGTTAGCGACGTCAGGCGAACACGCAATTACGGTATTGTGGTTGATGTGGTGCACAGCCATAAAGTTCGCACCCGCTACGCCCATCTCGCCAAAGCGCTGGTGGAAGAGGGGCAAAGCCTTAACAGAGGTCAGGTGATCGGTCTTATGGGTGCAACCGGCAGGACCACCGGGATCCACCTCCACTACGAGGTGTTGGTAAACGGCCGTCAGAAAGACCCCAGCAAGCTGGTCGAGCTTGGCATCAAGATGGCTAAACTGCTCGCTAAGATTTCGGCTTAGACCCTCCTGGTTGGCGTGTCCCCATCCTCTAATTTCCCCTATTGCCACTAGTGAAGATTTGCATGATCTTAACTGACGAGCTTTAAAAGCCCGGTGGCAACATCGTTATTATGGATCAAATAGGCACCAAATTGGACCCAGCGGAAAGTGCGGGAGGACTGAGGGGTTGCCTCCTTCCTCTGACGTGGCTGTTAGTGACGTTGGTGGTTGTGTTGGTTTGTGTCGCCTTTATCTTCGGCGTGGTAGTGAGGCCGGGAGAGATGGGGGTGCGCGAAACCACCTTGCGGTTGCCGTTTGGTCCGAAACAAGGTTATTCCGCCTCCGGTCTTAAGCCGGGGTTTCACTGGCGTATTCCGATTTACTCTCGCATCCATTTTGTGCCGCAGGTGCTCCAGATTTTGGATCTTGACCGGGAGAGTGTCGGCACTAAAGGAGCTATCGGGGCGCTCGAAGTTCAAACAACTGATGGTTCCAGTGTTGATGTGGATGTTTCTGTGCTCTATCGCTACTGCAGCGAACGTGGGCCGGACCACGGCGGCCCGGCGGAGCTTTTGAATGTGGTTGGTTTTGAAAAAGATTGGCTGTTGCACATTCAAACTGTAGTGACAAATGAGCTAAGAAAAGTGCTCGGTCGTCTCTCCGCCTCTGAGTTCTACAATCCAGTACGGCGGGAGAAAGAGGTGACTGAGGCCCAGGAGGAGATGAATAAGCGTCTAAAACCCGCCGGCATAATGGTAGAGGGCATTTTGCTTAGACGTTACACTTACGCGGCTACAATTGATGAGGCTATTTTCGCCAAGAACCTTAAAGACCAGGAGCCGCAGCTTAGATCTGCTGAA
>JAAYZI010000267.1 GCA_012514925.1 Deltaproteobacteria bacterium
CGCCTCAACGTCCCCATGATTGATTCCAACCGAAAGCAGCTGCGCGGAAGCCTTAAGCTTAAGCGCCTCCACCAGATCCTGGGTCCCCCGACTTGTAGCTGTATCACTAGGCAAGATCCCTCCCCTATTTGCGCCGACCCTACTGTATACCGAAAAAACACGATAGTTCCAACTACGCCCCTTTTACGCCCTTTTTCCGGGAAAATATCAACAGTTGAAGCGCTGGGCAAACCTCGAATAGACCTCTTAAACTGAAATAGTAACCGTCCACGCATGGAATTGATTATACAAAATCCACTAACACCAAAGCCTAGGCAAAAGGTCCTCTAAGGGGCCATTTTTAGGAGTGGAAACACTATCTGTTCACAAAATCAGCCGCCCCTGATCAGGTGGCGACCACTTTTTTCTTTGATAATTGCACTGGTATCCCCCCAGCTTAATCCTTATGTGAACGGATACTTGAAATGGAACTGACTCTCTTTACAGGCTAGCCCCAGCTGCTTAGTATAGCCCCTGCGAATTTCAGTAGAGCCATTCTGCTGGGCGATAAGCTCAAACAGAACATCCTGGGGAAACTCTAGGCGATTAGCTGTACCAAGGCGAAGGCGATTTTATGACGATTGGTCCGGAAGCAATTTCCGCTATCGAAGAAGAAGAGAAGGTTTTGGCGGACGTGATCTGCTCCCTGCAGAACCAACTGCAATCATCGTACCGCCAATTTGATAACGAGCGAGAGAGAGCTCGAACGCTCACATCTGAATTAGTGGCAGCCACACGGCTGGAAGATAAAGCCATGTTAGCTTCTGACGAGGCGGTCTCCCATGCGCTTAGCCACAAAAAATCCACCGATATCGGAACCCTCAAGAAAATGCTGCAAAAGCCATATTTCGCCCGCTTTGTAGTGCAAGAGATTGAAGGTCAGCAGCCCCGCCGCTACGAATATAAGCTGGGCTTTGCCGCAAATCCTGATTGCCGCATAGTAGATTGGCGTAAGGCCCCTATTTCCAAATTGTATTACAACTACAAGGAAGGAGATGAGTACAGCGATCAGATCCAGAATCGAGAGCGTAACGGCGTGGTTATCGCCAGAAATGCGGTGGAAATCGCTAAGGGCAAGCTGGTCAGGCTCTCATGCCGCCATGGCACCTTCGCCAAACAAGGCAACAATTGGCAACTTCTCAGCGGTCCCGCCCGTGCCCGATCAGAAGATGCCGAAGCCGATGAATACTCACGCCTGCCTGACGTGCTCTCACTTATTACAGCCGAGCAGTTTAAAGCCATCACTGAAGATGCTGATACAGCCATCCTGATCCAGGGCATAGCCGGCTCGGGGAAAACCACTGTCGCGCTGCACCGCCTGGCTTGGTTGTTGCACGAAGACAATTCTGATCTAAAACCTGAGCAGTGCCTAATCGTAGTGCTTAGCCGCTCCCTTAAAACTTACATAACAAACACCCTACCCTCGATTAACGCAAACGGTGTGCGGGTGCTGACCTACCTGGAATGGGTGGCAGAAACCTTAGCACGCGCCTGCCCGGAGTTGGTTGATCGCCACGGTCAGGTAAGACGCCCCGCTGATCGCCCCTCCCAGAGCATCACCCGTTTGATGCGTTCGATGGCGTTACTGAAGCATATCGAGAATTCAGAGAGACGTCTGCGAGCCCGTATCTTAAGCGAACTGGAGGAACAAATCTCTTGGGAGGAAGCTCCCCCGGGGTTAAAAAAGCTCTTCGCCGATCTGAACAGCAGCGATCTACCACTTCTGACGGTGCTGAAAAGGCTGCAAGCCGGCATAGAGCGTGGGCTGGAAGCGATTGCTCCATCCAAGCCCGCTTTCCACTGTTTAAGCGGTGCAAAAGAGACGCTGCAGCGGCATATCGCGCCCCTTACAAACATGCCGCTAGCACTCCTCACTCTCCTTGAGCAAGGGCCGGAAATTTTAAGCCATGACGAAACAAAACTACTTGATTTGGATCTAATCTCACAGGCGCTAGCGCGCACTAAACAAACTCTAGCTGAAGGCACGTTAGATCGTTTTTCAGACGCTGCCATGCTTCGTCTTTTTCAAATCAGAACCGGAGAGGTGTGGACTGGAACGGCCATGAGCGGCGGCTACGGACACATTGTAGTAGACGAAGTGCAAGACCTCGGCCCACTTGATCTAGCAGCTCTGATTAAGGCCTCAAAAGACCCTCGTGGACTTACGATTGTAGGCGACACCTCACAGAAGATTGATGAAACCACCGTATTTCCGGGCTGGCAGAAACTAATGCAACATTGGGACTCCAAACAGGCCATTTCTAAATACCTGACCCTTACAGTGGCGCACCGCTCGACTATTCAAATTATGAAGCTTGCTGAGTATGTCCAGCGCCAAAGCATCGCCACCGGAGGCAGAAACGGCCGTGTGCCGATTTGGTTTCGCTGTCTAAAAGAGCAGAAAGGCATCGCAACCATAATCGAGTGGCTTAATAAAGCTCTGGATAGGTACCCTAACGCAGTCACAGCGGTCATTTGCGCCACCGCGCCTGAAGCGCGCTATGCTCTAAGCTTGCTGCAGCCAAGCTTCGGCGCGGCGGCACGCCTAGGCGATGAGGATGTGTTTTCCTTTGAAGAGGGTATCGTGGTAACTGATGTGCGCCAAGCCAAAGGGCTGGAATTTGTAAACGTGCTTCTTTGGAATCCGAACTACAGAAGCTATCCCTCCACCCAACACGGCCGGAATCTGCTCTATACAGCCATCACCCGTGCCGAGGAAAATCTTTGCCTAGTCACTTGGAACAAACCGTCCGAGGCTCTGCCTAGTTTCTTTGCACCGCTCGTCCGAGGCATCGATCTGACGACCAATCAGGAAGAGGATGAGGAGTAGCAGACCGACTTTGCTTTACTCTATGCCACACCTTTGGAGAGAAAAAACGCCCCCTTCTTAATCAGGGAGAAGTACTTGATCATAGGAGGCATAAGCGCCTCCGGCACAATTTGCTGACGCATCCACAACAACACCATATTACAGGCATTCAAACGCAGCCCATGATTAAACCCGATCAAATAGCCTATCAAAGAAGCTGGCAGGTTCGTTACCGCCGCCATGTCAAGCACCCAATGCGCGCTACCACTGCAACTATTGTGTAAATCGTTCAGCACATCAGTCAACATCTCAGCATGATGCTCAGAGAATATCTCCGGCAGCATCACCACCAACCACTGATTAATTGGCATGTACCGCACGCCCAGTGGCATGCTGCGCGCCGCATGTTCTTTTGAAAACCTGCCCACACCGTAAATAAGCTCTTCCAGATTCCAAGTCCAAGCCGGAAGGTCGCCTGTCTGGAGCAGATTGGCGGCGATTATTGCATCAGACACCATTCGCAGACGCAGCTCTTCTTCGGGAGATATATCCACCTCCACGTCCTGCTCAATCAAATAGGCGTACAATTGACTGACAATCCACTGCGGCGTGCCCAGATCGATCCGTCCAGAATCGATCTTAGTAATATCAAGTTCGCCGATTAAATTTTGCATATTAAATTTCTCTCCCTTGCCTTCTTTTGCTGGAAGAACTGTAAATTCGTCAGATTGGAGCAATTGCTTTAGCTTTCTCTAAGCTAAGATAGCGAAATCCAAGTTTATGTGAGCGATCCTAACGAAATTACGTAGAACGAATACCAGGACGGTACTTGTTATATTGAACCAATAATCAATAGGTCTTGATTTGGAGCGGGCGACGGGATTCGAACCCGCGACTTCCAGCTTGGGAAGCTGGCGCTCTACCAACTGAGCTACACCCGCGCAGCGTAGCAGCCTTAAACCAAAAAACTAGAGATCAAGAAAAATGGAGCGGGTGAAGAGATTCGAACTCTCGACCTCTTGCTTGGCAAGCAAGCGCTCTAGCCAACTGAGCTACACCCGCGCACAATCCGCCGCAAAACGCCCCAACTATCTAAGGAATAGCCCGGCAAAAGTCAATTTGGACAAACACGTTAGCTCAAAAGAATCTCCTTTTGGGCTTATTAGCAGAATAATACTGGCAACTTAACCCTTCTGTAACTATACTCTCGACAAGTTTTGGAGGTCCAAGCGCAAATTAGGGACGATGAAAGACATCTGGAAAGAATGGGAGAAGTCTAAAGAGGAAGAATTCTTCCGGGAGCAGAACAAAAAAGCCTTGGCAAAGCTTAAGTCTAAAATCGAGGAGCCTTCCGAAAGCGAGCCCTCTAATCCCAAACGCCGCCCTCATAAGAATTTATGGAAAAAACTGCTTGGGGCGATGGGTCTTAGGACTTAGTAGGAAACTTAGTAGGAATAGTTCCTGAACTGTCCCCACTAAATTATTCAACAATCTTTTCGATCGAATCTCTAAGGTCCCGCCTCCTAGTAAGTGGCACATCCTCTTTTAAGCTATGTACTGAAGTGCGCGGGTTAGATTCCAACTGAACCTTAGCGCGCTGAATCACCTGACTAGCTAAAACATCATGACTGGCAAGAATTGATTCCCGCACGTTCTTCAAAGTCACCCTCACACCCGCCATGCTCGCCGCAGTGATCGATGAAAGCACCGCTGGAGAGGTGATCTCCTCAAGCATTTTCACCAAATCTCCAGCTTCCATAAGCGCTTGTAAGGCCTTACTTTGCTCCATAACTACTCCTAATCCATAAATTGTAACCGTTTTTTTCCTTAATAATCACACCAGTATCCCCCTAACTTGATATTAACGGATACCGTGAGTTGTAGAATTAGCAGTTCATGCCTTTCGCCAAATGTTTGGATGCTTTAGACCTAGACAAGGATACATTTTTTTCACCTTTATTACTTAAGACCACACATGGGGCGCTTACTCTTCGACTTATTTCAACATGTTAAGCAAATGGTGGAGCCTTCAAGTGCTGTGCCGCACCTTCCGGTTAACAACGCGGCGCGCCTCCATACGCTTTCGGATCCGTTCCTGCAACAGATATGGGATAATCTTATCGACAACTATTTCCCCGAACAGAAACAACTCACATCCTACACTGTCGCTTGGAGCAAACGCAGACAGAAACGCACATTAGCCTCCTGTTCCGTGTCGCGCCGCCGCATCTCAGTTGCGCGCGAACTAAATCATCCCGCCTGTCAGGCACTCTTGGAACCGCTACTTTATCATGAACTCTGCCACGCCTACCTAGCCCAATTTAAGTATTTGCGACACGGAAAAAGATTCCAGACTCTTGAAGCCCTGCACCCAAAAATGCGGGAGCTACAAGACTGGATCCAAACCGGAGGATGGGCTAAAGCAGTACGAAGTGACCGGGCCAGGCGCGCCCATGCCCGCCGCAAAGGCTATACTTCTTAGCAGAGCTTGGCCTTGCGTTTTATACGAAGAAACCTAACACTGTCTGTACGATCATACAGTTAATATCATGGTTGCACGCAGAGATTTTTTAAAAATGGGAGCCCTGGCACTAGCCATCTCCGGTGGAGCATGCGCTTCTCTCTCTAAAGTTGATACCTCCACCCTTGAAACCACCAAGTTGGAACTGCCAATCAAAGGACTCCCGCTGGAATTTGATCGTTACCGCATCGGTTTTATAAGCGACATCCACCTAGGCCCCTTCGTTGCCAACAGCCTGCTTGAAGCAACCGTAGACCTAGTAAACCAACACCATGCCGACCTGCTCCTTCTAGGCGGGGATTTTATCAATCTGCCGATGATCTTGGAGAACCTAAATTTTTGGTATGTCCGCAACAATGACTTTTCCGATCCGACAGACCGAACCCTGATTTACAGAATATATGACACCCTCGGCAGGATCTTAAGCCAGGCCCAATGCCCAGACGGTATCTACTCAGTCTATGGCAATCATGATCGTTGGTTTGCGCCACGTACCTGTGCTGAGCGATTTAAACATCACCGCATAGGCCTGCTCGTTAACCACACAGTAAACATTAAACGCAACCGTAAAGAGCTCCAAATCATCGGCGTTGATGATTATTGGAGCGGCAATCCCAGCCTTCCCCAAAACATGGCGCCAAAAACCTCGCGACAAACCCGCATCTTGCTGGCCCACAACCCTGATTACATCTCAAAAGTGCTAACGGGAACAAACTTCGAATTTGATCTGGGCCTGGCCGGTCACACCCATGGCGGACAGATTTGCATGCCGTTTATTGGATCGCTGCTCCACAATGTGCAAGATCGCCGTTTCAGCGCCGGACTGTTCCAACACGAAAAAGCTGCTGTTTACACCACCCGCGGCATCGGAGTTGTGGAGATCCCACTGCGCCTAAACTGCCCGCCGGAAGTGTGCCTCTTTACTCTGCGCGTGGCTTAAATCGAACTACAGCATTCGCGCTCAGATGAATTTATGCGGCCATGTCACGTGGCCTTGCCCTGATTCGCCACCGCTTCAGCCGCACGCGCCACGGCCTCAGCATCTCCCAAATAATAGTGCTTGATCGGCTTTAAATCAGCGGCTAATTCATAAACTAATGGAATACCCGTGGGAATGTTTAAACCTACGATTTCGGCATCTGAAACATTATCAAGATACTTCACCAAGGCCCGCAAACTATTACCATGCGCAGCCACAATCACGCGCTTACCCGCCTTGATTTGCGGGGCGATCACCTCGTGCCAATCCGGTAAAAAGCGCGCGACAGTATCTTTTAAACACTCGCTACAAGGCTGATCCGACGGAGCCAGCGCAGCGTAGCGGCGATCATGTCCCGGCCAACGCTCATCAGTTTTTTCAAGAACAGGAGGTCGAATATCATAACTTCGCCGCCACACCAGCACCTGTTCCTCTCCGTACTTGGCCGCGGTCTCAGCTTTGTTTAAACCTTGCAACGCACCATAATGCCGCTCGTTTAAACGCCAAGAACGCTGCACCGGGATCCACATGAGATCCATCTCATCCAACGTAATCCAAAGCGTACGGATGGCACGTTTCAACACCGAGGTAAACGCCATGTCAAAAGTATAACCCTCCTGCTTAAGCAACTTACCAGCCGCATGCGCTTCACCGATACCGCGCTCCGACAGGTCAACATCCGTCCATCCGGTGAAACGATTCTCTTTGTTCCAAACACTCTCGCCGTGGCGAAGTAACACAACTTTAAACATAACCAATCCCCCTCTGATGCGTATTAGTCAGTATTCAATATGACGGACACCGTCCAGATTAATCGAAGCTTTTATTAAACCTTGTCACATATACATACCTCGCGCATAGCCCCCTGACGCATAATACGAACGGATACGAAAAAATCGTACACTATCTGCATGATCAGATACCCTTGCCCTTTACTTTTTCAATGAAGTTAGGGTAATAAGGGTCCGTAGGGCTGTAAAAGTGGTACCCACCGATTTGCAGCTTTAATATTTTCAGATAGTTAGCTGCTCTTGGGCATGCACCGGGACGCAGAAGGGTGATAATATGTTCTAACAAAGGAAAAAAGTGACGCTTAACGAAGTAGAAAATAATAACGGTGAAAACTCAAGCGAAAACTCAAGCGACGTAGGGTCGACCCAGCCCTACCAAGAGGCAGAGGTCCAGGCAAACGCAGAAACTCAAGCGGACACAGTGATCCATGCAGATACAGTGATCCAAGCAGACACAGCGATTCAAACAGAGGACCAGACAGACACAGAGACGCAAAGCGGGGCTAAATTCGACCTACACGATATCCCCAGGACAAGCGCTCTTGAGGTCACAGTTGATCATAGCATCGAAAAAGCGATGAAGATCCTTAAACGCAAATTAATTAAGGAAGGCCTGTTTAAGGAGCTAAAAATGCGGCGGTATTTTGAAAAACCTTGTGAACGCCGTAAACGCAAACAGAAAGAGTCTCTTAAAAAGGCCCGCAAAGAAGCCTCGCGCTTAAGAAAAAATCCGTTTATGTAGCACACGGCCGGGGCATATATTTCACCAGGTTTCGTCGCGCTCACGCTTGCGGGATTTGTGCCAGTGCGTAAGGATCCCAAAACAGTGAGAACGCAGTGAAAACCCTTATACGTTACATACTGAAAGAGTCAGCCGGTTATTTTTTTGTCAGCCTGTTCGTATTTACTGGCATGCTGCTAACCGGAAAACTTCTAAAACTGACCAGCCTAATCGTCAACAAGGGCGTGGAGGTGCGCCAGATTGCAACATTGTTCATGGCGATCATCCCCACGTTTCTCGAATTCGCCATTCCTATGTCTGTCTTGCTGGGAGTAATGTTGGCGTTCGCCAGGCTGTCGGGAGACTCGGAGATCGTAATCATGCGCGCCAGCGGGATCAGCCTATACCAACTGCTCCGCGCCGTGGCGCTAGTCGGGGTGTTAGCCACACTTTTGAGCTTATATGTTAGCTTACTCCTACGCCCCTGGAGCAACCGAGAGCTTTCACGCATCATCTTCGAGATCGCCCGCACCAAAAGCACCGCCGGCCTGGAACCAGGACTCTTCAACAAGCTCGGACAATTAGTGCTTTATGCTGAAGAGATCGATGCCATAAGCGGCGAACTAAAAAACGTCATGATCGATGATAAACGCAACGAAAACAGACGCCAAATTATCGCCGCTCAAAGCGGACTGATCGAATCGGACGAGAAAGCCCGAACTATCACGCTGCACTTGAAAAACGGCGGCATTCATGAGGCCCACCGGAACAACTACTCTGTCACAGATTTTAGCGCCAAACACCTAATCCTTAATTCGGATGAAATTTACAACCCAGGCGCTCAGCCGCAGGATAAGCGCCGCGGTGAAATGAATCTGCCCGAAATTGAAAAACAACTACTGAATTACCATGAGGCCTTGACCCAGCAACGAATCAAAGAGCGCATCGAAAAGTCCTGGCCGCCCATCAGCTTGGAAGAGCTGGCTATAGCAGATTTCACTTTACCGCTGCTGCCATCACGGCCCGCCTCGGTATTTTCGATCAGGGCTACCTCCTCCCCTGCAACAGGCGCCGATCACAGATCTGAGAGTGTGCGCTTACAGCGCGAGATAAATCGCCTGCATATTGAACG
>JAAYZI010000268.1 GCA_012514925.1 Deltaproteobacteria bacterium
AAAATCAGTGCTCCCCTACCCTCAAACCACTACGCAGACCCTACCTATAGATGTTATTGTGCCCCTGCTAGAAAATGTCGTTTATAAGGCTATCTCATTGAAATAACTGAGGGTTTTTGGTGTGTTAGGCACCTATTTCGGTAACATGGAATTATGATCCAACGACCTATCTAGGTTCACTCTCGTCCTTTTGGTAACATTTAATATGATCCATATCCCTCCCAAAGCATAACTCGACCTAAGACAGAAGGTGTGATATCACCCATTTCTTTGCGATTGCTTACTGGTTTGCTGTGATATCTTAAGAAAATTGATGAATTAATTGGAGCGCCATGAGGATCTTGATCTCCAGGCCGGATAAAATCGGTGACGTTACGCTGGCCCTACATGGTGCAAAGCAACTCAAGCGGAGACTCCCCAGTGTGGAAGTATTTGTCCACGTTTCCGAATACACTTTGTCCCTAGTCAGCAACGTCAAATTTGTGGATGGTTGTGTGCTGGTAACAGAAGATCTGACTCCGTATAATTTCGACGCAGTTGTTGATCTAATGGCCAAGAACCGCACTGCCAGACTCTATATAAAGCCGCGAATTCGCATTCGTATTGGAAATTCCGCTAGGTGGTTTAGCTTCCTTTATAATCGCACTCGCTTCATCAGACGATCATACGCCCTTATGAATGAGGCTGAATACAATTGGCAGTTAATTAGTTTGCTAGATCCCAGCTTAAAAAACACCCGTTTGACCGAAACCTTGGACGTACACGATTTTAAGGAGATCGTCGAGTATACTGAATATAAAAACTACTATGTGTTGATGCCGGGTGCCACGGTTTCTGCCATAGGCTGGGACCTTAAAAATTGGATTGACCTGGCCGAACGGCTGGCCGACGACACTGATGCGCAAGTCCTTTTCCTAACCGGACCGGCAGAGAAGGAAATCGCTGCGGAATTACGCCAAAAAACAGTTCATAAGTCCAATATACAGTTACGGTCTTTTGATGACCCTAAAGAATTGATCGGCTTTCTAAAAAACGCCAAAGCCTATGTGGGTCCCTCAACTGGAATCACTCACCTTGCCTCGGCTCTGGGGCTTAAAGGCGTGGCGCTTTATCCGGAATTACGCTCAATGCACCCAACCCGTTGGATGCCTTTTAATTCGAGTTTGACGGTGTACTCTTTGGATAAAAACCCCTCCGCCCTTGACGTTTATAACGCCTTACATGGCCGTTACGATCCGCGTTTCCTGCCAATACGGCGCGCTTCAATCTCCGCCTTTGTGGTTTGCTGTAATGAAGAGAAAAACATGGTGCGCTGTCTTGAAAGTCTGAAGTGGTGTGATGAGATTGTGATTGTTGACAGCGGCTCAACGGATCGAACGGTGGAGATTTGCCGACAATATACGGATCGTATTTTTTACCGCAAATGGAACGGCCATAGCGAACAGAAGCAGTTTGCGCTTGACCAATGTCGGGGCGATTGGATTTTGAACATCGACGCTGATGAAGAGGTTTCCACAGAACTTAAGAGCCAAATTCTAAGAGTGCTAGGACTGCCTAAGCGGCGGCGCGAAGCCATCAAGGGGTATGAAGTTTGCCGAGTTGTGTATTTTCTAGGGCGTTGGTGGGATCACGGTGGATGGTATCCTGAGTATCGCATGCGCTTTTTCCAGCGAAGATGCGTGCGTTGGGGAGGGGTAAATCCCCACGAAAAAGCGCTGATTGATGGCAAAACCAGACGTTTAAAAGGCGCGATCTATCATTACACCTATTCAGGCATTCCCCATCAGGTAGAATGCTTAAATCGGCACTCTTCCAACTCCGCTAAGTACCTTTATTTAGCTGGTAAGCGAACGCGTTTTGCTAATATTATTCTAAATCCGGCCTTTCGTTTTTTTAAATTTTACATCCTAAAGCGTGGGTTTAGAGAGGGGCGCGCCGGCTTTGTCGTGGGCTGTATCGAAGCCTGCTACACTTTCCTCAAATACGTAAAGCTTTGGGAGATACAGGGTCGCGTTAGAACTGGGGAGGTAGCTGACGTTTCCAACCTGTGATAAAGATATCCAGGTTAAAACCCAAGAAGCAGCTCGCACAACCTTCTAAGAATCCCCTTCTTTCGGGTCATTTTAAGAATCTCGGAAGCGGGACGTATCTCGGCGCCGTAAAGATGATCAAAGGCGCTGGTTGGAGCCTTTGGTACGCTTCCAAAAACACCATAGGCGCCGGACTTTTTGCCCGCCCTCTGAGCGGCGACTTGATAGGATTTGGCCTTTTCAGCCAGGGGATCATAGGTTACGTTGCTCCATCCCGGCAGATCAGGGGGCATGGATCTATCGTAGGCTTGCCTGGCTTCATCGTTACTCAAAGTATGATAAGCAGCCGTAATTTGTTTAAAGAGGCTATGATCTCCACCCCTCTGATTTTCACCCTGCTGGGTTCCCTCTAATATCTCATCAAAAAAATTTGAGTCCGGATGATACACCAGAGCGATATCTCGGTAAGCCAGTTTAATCTGAGCTTTAGAAGCATTTTTTGGAACTCCTAAAAGCTCATAATAATTCTTGCTCTCCCAGCCTTTCACATCAACACCGCAATACCAGAATTAGAAATTAGAGCCATTCTTTCCCACAAGAAGGCTCACTTTTTCACAGTAAGTGAGCATGTACACTCCACGGTGGGCCTGTGTAATCCACCTTCAAAAGGACGCCCATCCATCAAGCCAACAATCCGTAAAACTTGAGACCGATCAATATCTAACAAGTCACACACAGATCTGAACGAAAACAGGTGCTTATCTTCAGGGCTAAGGAAATACTCACGAGCTTTTTTCGAATGCTCTCCGTTTCTCTGAATATCCCGCATAGCTGTCAGCAGCACAGCCCTAAGCAAATCCTTCTCAGCGACCGCCAAATCTGTAGGTTCAAAATCTTCATAAGCGACGTAAATCGCTGTATCTTTCAAGTCCCGGGTCACAATCCCTCCCAGCCTCTAAACCTTTTTTTCATGATAACCGCACTGGTAACGCACTGTTATCACGTAATTTAATATTTATGTGAACGGATACAAATTCCACACCCGTCTGA
>JAAYZI010000269.1 GCA_012514925.1 Deltaproteobacteria bacterium
ATCCTCCAGTGCCGGATAGAGCACCTCCTCCACCACCCGCGGCAGGCGGTGGATTTCATCTACAAATAAAACGTCATAGCTCTCAAGTGAGGTTAGAATCGCCGCCAAGTCTCCCGGCTTTTCAATCACCGGCCCAGATGTGGATTTTAAACCAACTCCTAATTGCCCGGCGATGATCTTGGCCAGAGACGTTTTCCCCAAACCAGGAGGACCGTAAAGCAGCACATGGTCTAGAGCCTCTCCTCTTTTCTTGGCTGCGCGACACGAGATCATCAGATTCTTCTTGATCTGCTCCTGCCCGATATACTCATCAAAGTTTCCCGGACGTAGGCTCTTAAGCACGGGTTCTTCTTCCGCGGCTGTGCGCTCCGAGAGGCTCACCCAAGTATCCACTTCAGACCCGGACGCCTGAAAAAGGACCTTTTTCCCGCTCTGCTCATTTTGCATCCCAAACTCCTTCGAGCCTTTTAAAGCACAAAACTACCTGCAACGCGCCTCAAATAAAGCGCAAGGCCTCCTTAATGATTTTGCCTGAATCGGAGTGCTCAGAGGACAAACCCGCTCTGGCCTGAGCCACGGCCTGCTCTGCTACTTTACGCGAGAAGCCGAGCGCCACCAAAGCCTGAATGGCGTCCTCATACGGTTGATCCAGACTGGAGGATAAGCCGCCCTGTAGTTCACCCTTCTCCACGGCAAACTCTGCCACTCGATCTTTTAGCTCCACTACAATACGTTCAGCGGTTTTCTTCCCTATCCCCTTCACCATCTGAAGCCGAGCCACATCGCCCGCCCCAATAACACGGAGCAACTCAAGCTTATCCATGCGCGAAATTATCTCGGAGGCAGTCCTAGCGCCGACCCCATTTACTTTGGTTAAAAGTAAGAAAACTTGTTTTTCTAGTCGATCCTCAAAACCATAAAGGTTGATGCTATCCTCTTTGACATCCGTAAATACGATCAGGGCAGCTTCCTCCCCCTGCACAAGCTTCTCCAAAGAGGCCCGCGAACAACAAAGCTCATATCCCACACCTTGCACATCCAAGGTAATGCGATTCCCGCTGATATCACTGACTGTTCCACTTAGAGCGCCAATCACTACAGTGCTTCATCCATAAGTTATATCAATTAGTTATACTACGCGTCGGTGGGCTGTAGCTTTATAACACTACCCATCTTCCCGTCCCAGTGCCTGGAGTTCCTGATCATCTATATCAAAGTTAGCCACCACATTTTGCACGTCATCAATATCGTCCAAGGCTTCCATCAAATTCAGCAGGGTTTCAACGCTGTGCCCACTAACCTGCACAAAAGTGTCTGGCACCATACGCACCTCGCCCTGCAGCGCGCACCCCGCTTCGCTAAGAGCCTGTTTGACGAGTTCAAAATCTTTAGGGTCGCTATGCACCTCCCAAACTTCACCTTCATCATCTATCTCATGCGCGCCAGCTTCCAGGGCTAAATCATAGAGCTGCTCCTCCGAAATCTCGTCCTTGGTGATGGTCAAAACGCCCTTTTCCTGAAATTGATAAGCCACAGCGTTGGTGCCCGCCAAAGAACCACCATGCCGCGTCAGCGCGTTTC
>JAAYZI010000270.1 GCA_012514925.1 Deltaproteobacteria bacterium
GTTTTCGCTCATTCAAATGTGCCGAAATCGCCTTATTTCATACACTTGGAAACTTACCAGAGCCAGAATTTACCCACAGATTTCTTTGAAGAGGCTTTTCTTTCAGCCTGGCAGCAAATAAAAATCGCGGTCGTGATAGTTGTTGGATTTATTCCCTTGCTGGTCTTTGCGGTTCCCCGATTAAAGCGGGTAGCATATCTGGCGCTTAGTTCCACGGCTTCTTATAGTTTGCTAGCTTTCATAACGCTTTTAGCTGGCGTCCTTTTCTACCTCCCGGAGACCATTACCTCTTACCATGCGGGCCAGCTTCAAAGAGTTACTCTCGAGATGTTCCGTTCAGAAAGGCTTGCCTTTCCAGTGCAGCCGAAAGAAAACGTAAATGATTTAGTAGTTCTTTATCAGAAGACTGCCTATCCCCGGGGTTTTCCCCGGGAGGAAACGCCTGTTCCTTGGGACAGGCAAGCCGAATCGCTGCCTAATATTGTGTTGGTCATTATAGAAACAGCACCCTACAGAGATGTAATGACTCCTAGTTTCGAGGCTCAGCTTCCTCGCATTGCGGCCCTTCGCCCTCGCGCGCTTTTTGCGCATCAGCACTTTACGACATCTCCTTATTCTGTTCGTTCTGTTTTCTCCCAGCTCACAGGCATGTATGACCTTCCCACGCGAAAAATGATCGCAGACTTCTTGATGCTCGATGATCATCCCAGTCGCTTGGATTCCCTGCCTATTGTCCTTGGTAAGCTTGGCTATGAGAGCGTTTACTACTTCCCCTTGGCGCTTACGCACCCAAACGAAGAATGGATGCTTAAGTATCTCGGTTTTTCAAGAATAGTCACAGGGGATATTGGTGGCGAGGGGTTCCACTCTCAGGCGAATATGCAGCTAAAAAGAGCCAGGGAAGAGCAAATGTTTACCAGGGCAATTGCTGACGTTAAAACAAGCGCAGCTAAAAAGCAGCCCTTTCTCTATGTTCTGATGACGAGCCTTGGGCACGAACCGATTGTCGATATCCGTCCTGAAGATGAGCGTCTTGCTGATCCAAATCCCCCACGTTCTTTAATTGTTCATAACCTTCTCGGTATGATTGACTCTTTAACGGGAGAGCTGCTTGATGCCTTAAAAGAAACAAAATTGTTTGAAAACACAATCTTTATTGTTACGGCCGATCATGGTGTAAGAAACCGCTTGAATGATCCAGAGGATTAAGCAACTTTCTTTCTGTAAATTTTCCTATTCAAAGTTCTTGGCTCCTGTTGAGATCGTTTTTTCATGTTGAGATATGGTTTGGCTGATTCAATCCATCCTTCGTGAATCTCTATTAAGACGGCTGTGGCTAGTCGCAATAGGGAGGCAGGATTTGGGAATATCCTGGCGACATTTGTGCGACGTTTTATCTCCCTATTGAGTACCTCCATAGGATTTACAGTGCGGAGCCTTTGTTGAAATGCCTTTGGGTGGGCATAGACCTGCAGGCATTCCTCGACGTTCTCCAGCAGCCAGGAAGCGAATTCGGGTGCTGTTGACTGGTAGCGCTTTGCCACACGCTGAGCCTCATCAATAGCCTCGTTTCGGTTCTGAGCCGCAAAGATATCCCGAACGGCTTCGGCAATTTCTGCACGCATGTGTCTTTTCGGTACATAAGATTGGCCATTTTGGGCAAAGTGAAACTGGCACCGCTGCCAGAGCACACCGGCAAAAACAGCTTTGCGGGCCGCCTTCAGACCGCTGTGGCTGTCACTAATAAAAAGCTCTACCCCATGCAATCCGCGTTCCTTCAGTGACTGCAGGAAATCACGCCAGTGAGTTTCTGCTTCGGAAAGGCTGACAGATAGGCCTAAAAGCTCTCGTTTCCCAGCTAAGTTTACCCCTGTCGCTACCAGTAAAGCCACATCTATGACCTGACCATCGTGGCGCATTTTCTCATATCTTGCATCCAAGAACACATAGGGGAATGCTCCCAAAGGACGATTGCGAAACTTGTCAAGCTCATCATCAAGCAAGGCTGCACAGCGCGATACCTGCGTGGAGCTTACCTCCAATCCGCATAGAGCTTCCGTAATTTCTTTGACCCGCCGGGTCGATACGCCGTTTACATACATTTCTGCTATCGCCAGTTTTAAAGCCCGCTCGGAGCGGCAGCCCTTCTCCAGACTTCGCGGGTAAAAAGATAGCCCCCGCACCTGGGGGATTTCCACTGTGACCGCTCCCATACGGGTTTCTATGGTCTTCGGCTTATAACCGTTGGCATAGCCCCGGCGCTCTTCAGTCCTCTCATAGGGAAGTGCCTTCAGTGCCTCACTACGCTCCCAACGCATCGCCTCGTTAAGCAGCATTGAAAAGACTCGAGCCATGCCGTCGACACCTTCCGCTGAAATTACTTCAATTACTTGGCTCAAAAGGGTATTATCTCTCTTCGGTTCTGGGATCATAGGATTTTCCTTCGAATATTGGTTGCTAGATACTCCCAACATTCGCCCAGAACCTCTTTAAAATCAACAACTTGAGTCACCGCAAAAACTACATGCGTTATGCACGGGTTACCCACAGGGGGGCGCTGCGCTTGAGCTACACCCTGCGGGCTCCGCTCCGCGCCCCCCTATGGATAACCCTTAATCCGATCAAACTTGAAATTACAGAAAGACTGTTACACTATCATGTTTTCGTTTTTGTACATTCAGTCGATTCGCCTAAAAATGTTTTTTGTA
>JAAYZI010000271.1 GCA_012514925.1 Deltaproteobacteria bacterium
CTTCGAAAATATATCTCGGCAAAAGGAACTCTAATAGTTGCGAGTAGTACTTTAGAAAAGTGGTAGCATCTTCGAGTTTAAGCACGAAGTCTCGGACATCCGGATCTAAACCGTTCTTGTCACGAAGCGTTTCAACGAAGTAGGGGTTCGGTAAAAAGCGCACGTCCGCCACTAAATCACAATCCGGCGGTATGCCGTACTTAAATCCAAAAGAGAGGAAGTTGACTCGCATCGTCTTGTGAGGGTGGCGGCTAAGACTATCTACAAAGCCCTTTATCTCTCTCCTCAGATCATGCACGGTCATGTCAGATGTGTCGATGCGTACCGCGGCCATCTCTTGTAAAGGCATCAATCTGGCCCGTTCTCGTTTGATGGTGTCTAGCAGCGTATCATCTTCATGTGGGTTGAAATTCGGGTGGGGTCTGCGGGTCTCATGGTAGCGCTTTAGAATTGTGTCCGACCGACAATCCAAAAAGATGATTTGAAGCTGTTTTGCTTGCGGCCCAAGGTCCTTTATAAGTGAGATCATCTCACGTTGCTTCTCCTGGGAATCGATATCTACGAGCAGCGCCGTGCGTAAGAATTTATCGGGGGAGGTGAGGGAGTGAGCCACGAAATGGTTAAAAAGCGGGACAGGGAAATTATCTATTACATAGAAACCCAGGTCTGACAGGCAAGCCGAGGCGGTTGATTTCCCCGCCCCGGACATGCCGGAAACGATAATCAAAGAAGCGATATGGTCAATTGATATTTTCAATAATGCATCCGTTTACAGAACCAGCCGCTCAATAACGTCTTATGGTCTTTTCTTTGTGTTTTCTTAGTTGGTTGGTGAGGGAGTCGATCAGGTTGTCTATAGACTTGTACATGTCGTCAGATTCCTCGCTGTTTCTGATCACGTTTCCGTCATAGTTGAAGGTGACCTCCGCAATTTGGCGGATCTTTTCGACGCTAAGCACGATATTTACCTCAAGGTCTTGACGCGCAAATTTGCGAAGGCAATGTGAGATTTTTTCTGTGACGTAATGCTTTAAAGCTTCTGAACCTTCCATGTTTCGAAAAGTTACGTTCGTGCTGATGATTCTTGGCTCGCCGTTCATTTGTCATTCCCAAAAATAAAGCATTGTTAATTTACCACGTCGCCGTATTACGGCGAGGCTTCAATAGGAAAAGCCAGCATCTAATGAGGCCGAATTTTCCAGGTAGAAGCGAGTGACATCTGTCTATGATTCTAGCGCAAGGTTGAAAAATTTAGAAGTGTCTTTTGCGCTTAGAGGAAGGCAGAATCCTCATGCTTTCCCGGTATTTTGCGACCGTACGGCGCGCAATATCAATATTTTCAGCCTTAGGATCTCAACTATCTTTTGATCGCTGATGGGGGCTTCGGGCGGCTCATTGGATATCAGAGTACGTATACGCTCTTTTACCGCAGAGGATGAGACCTCTCCACTATCTGTTTTAATGCCTGTAGTGAAAAAGAACTTTAACTCGAAAACGCCCTGCGGGGTGTGCACATACTTATTGGTGGTAACTCGGCTAACGGTAGACTCATGCATGCCGATATCATCAGCCACATCTTTTAACACCAACGGTTTAAGAGAATCGATTCCGTGATCGAGGAATTCCCTCTGGAATTTAACAATGCTCTCTGTGACTTTGTAGATCGTTTGTTGGCGTTGGTGGATGCTTTTGATCAACCATGAGGCAGCTTTCAGACGATCATTTAAGTAAGCGCGGTCCGGGCTGCCGCGCTGGTCATCCTTTTGCAACAGGCTCAGATAGTAAGGACTGACTTTTAACTTGGGTAAGCCGTCTTCGTTTAAAGAAATCATGTATTCGCCGGCATCCTTATAAACGTAAATGTCGGGGATGATGTAGCGTGTGGTATCATCAAAAAACGGCCGGGCCGGACGTGGCTCCAGTTGTTGGATTAGCGTGACCGCCTGGTAGACCTCGTCTAGTGTCACGCCTTCATCTTTGGCGATCTGCTCGTATTTTCTCCGCTCCAATTTACTGAGGTGGTTACGGCAGATCTGGGCGGCCAGGCCCTCGCCAAGCCCCATGTTATCAAGTTGAATCAGTAAGCACTCGCTAAGGTTCCGCGCGCCCACCCCCGTGGGGTCCAGGCCCTGCACCAGTGCGATAGCAGCAGCTACTCTCTCCAGACTGCTGCCGCAAGCAGCGGCGATCTCTTCGTCCTTGGAGCAGAGGTAGCCGTCCTTGTTTAAATTGCCGATGACTTGCTTGATTACAGGCAAATCTTCTGGGGTGCAGTCGCAGAAGCGAATCTGTGATGCCAGGTACTCGCTTAAGTTCTGTTCTCTAGTAAGAGTCGCTTCCAGCGAGGGCCGTTCGTCGAACTCGGTGTAACTCCTGGATGACTTACCCTCCCGATAGTCTGAATAATTGGCGAGGTAATCTTCCAACGATACCGGTGAATCATTTTTCGGAAGCTTTGGCTCAGTCTCCGGCTCTGAGCCATCGGGGTCAGGAGGGGATTCGGTGCTGGATTTGGCGCGGGAAGGGTCTTTATCGCTCTCAGAATCTTCCTGTCTGACCTCTTCCAAGACCGGATTCTCTAGCAGCTCCCGTTCAATTGCTTCCTTGTACTCAAGCCTTCCTAGCTGCAACAGTTTGATCGCTTGTTGCAGCTGCGGAGTCATCAGCAGCGACTGACTTAGTTTTTGTGAAAGCTTAATTTCGAGTGCCATATCTTCTTACAGGACCCGGTTTATACGCGGCCATAGTGGCTCTACGCCGGTCGGCGCGCGTCTTCAGCATCCTGATAGTTAAGATGAGGTTGGCGCCACTTGTTTGCAACAAAAGTATGACTCCGATACGACGCTAAACACGAGACGCCGAAAACAGGGCCGTCTGTTAGGATTTGCATTTATTCTAGGTAGTTATGAAAGTGGCCGTTATCCGCTTTTTCATGAAATATTCGTGTTAGGCCCGTTAGGTTGTTTACCTTGGCCGGGTAATTCAAAGTTTTCGCCTAGATAGTATCGTTGAGCTTTTTTGCTTGAGGCAATCTGCTGCGGCGATCCCTCTTCTAGGATCTTACCATCCACCAAGATATAGGCTCGGTCGCAGATAGAAAGAGTGTCTCGCACGTTGTGATCGGTAATCAGGACTCCGATGCCTTTCTGACGCAGTTTATGGATGATGTTTTGAATGTCGGCGATAGCGATTGGATCAATCCCTGCAAAAGGCTCGTCAAGCAAAATGAAATATGGAGATCTTACCAGCGCACGGGTGATTTCGACTCGCCGCCGTTCGCCTCCGGAAAGAGAACTGGCCAGGTTTTTAGCTAATGGCGTTAAGTTAAGTTCCGTCAAAAGCTCGGTCAAGCGTTGTTGCCGTTCCTGAGAACTTGAAAACTCCAGGGTTTCTAAAATGGCGAGTAGGTTCTCTTCAACTGTCAACTTGCGAAAAACGGATGGCTCCTGTGGCAGATAGCCGATACCTTGTCGGGCCCGCATGTAGACCGGCTCATGGCTGATGTCTTTGCCGTCCAGCGTGACCGAACCCTTCTCCGGTGCTATTAAGCCCACGCACATATAAAAAGTGGTGGTTTTACCTGCTCCGTTTGGACCCAGCAACCCCACTACTTCGCCTGAGCGTATGTTAATCGAAACCTCATTTACGACGGTACGACCACCGTAAATTTTAGTCAGCTTTTCGCCACATAGTTGATGCACAATTATTCTACCTGATTTTAAAATGTGCTAGTTAGCATTCAATATGACAGACATCGTCCTGGTTAATCGAGGTTCTTATTAAACCGAAGTCCTTATTAAATTTTGCCACATATTTTAAACGCCCAGCAGCCTATTTCCTCCTATTTTTTTTCTTAGAAGCCTTTTTGCGTTCCGGCTGCACAGCGGCGCCTAAAGGCCTTGAAGCCGTGGATTTCTCCCTCTTTACGACCTTGACCCGAACTTGCCCCTCAGCCGAACTTCGATCTTCTCGCAAAAAGATCTTGATTGCATCGGCTGTTAAAATGCTTCCCGATTCCTGCATCTCTGGGCTCTCGGTAAGCGTTAACACTTCAGACTGGGCGTCGTAAATCGCGCGCTGGCCGCTGGCTCGTATGTTCTCACCCTTTTCAATAATCACGTTGTTTTGGGCCACCAATTTTTCGATCTGGTTTCGTTCGTTGTACATTCCCTGCAAGATTTCGCAGGTCATTATCAAGTCTCCGTTTTTAACTTCGACATTGCGGCTGTATGTAAAGACGCGAGCCTTTGAGTCGAGGGTGAGGTTCTCCGATTTGATGTATGTGGGTTGGTCCCGATCAGAGGCTCGCAAGGTATTATAATCTAGCAGGGCTGGGGTTGGGATTGGCCGCACGGACTCGACTGGAGAAGGCGTGGGGGGTGGCGTTATATTCTCCTGCGCTAGGCATATTGCGCCACTGCTCCCTAGCGCTCCCACCGCACCAACTATGCACAAAAAATGAAGTGTCAAAAATGCAAGATTTCTCATGAAGCCCCCTTTGAGTGGCTTGCAAATAACACTGTATCAACCCCTTCTGTTAGGGTAATTAGCCCCTGAGTCAGGTCGGCGTAAAGGTTCTTCCCCCGGATTCTAGTAACTTTATGTCGGATCCGCACGACGCCGGGCGCATGAATTGAATTAGTTTCTCTTGTAAAGGATGCCGTTTCAGTTTTAATAAGCAACTCCCCTTTATAGTCAACACTTATGCCGCCGACGAGGTCGGCGCGATCCAGGTTATCACCGTTAAAAAACAGTTTGGCCTCTTTCGCACTCAAGTGTACTGCCTCGTCTTGGGTACGGTAGAAATGCAGCGTTGCCTCGGAGAGTTCCGCGCTATTGCTCTCGGGAAAGTACAGGCCGCGTTTTGCGGCGACTTCCCACAGTGTTTTTCCATCTTTAGTTTCGCTGCGGTGAAATTCGTTTAAAACTACTAGAGACTTTCCCTCTTTTTCTAAAGATGAAGGGGAATCCGTGGTTTTGCTACCGGAAGCAGCCAGATCGGCATCTTTGTCGGATGGTTTGTGCCGTGAGCGCTGAGTTATTAAAGACGCGATCACGAAGAATCCTACCAAAACAATGGTGGTCGCGATGAGGCTCTGCCTTTTTGTAAGATACATAAAAAATCCGTAACTGTATCGGCCGCGCTCCCACGGTTCCAACCTGGGGCGATGTTTCTGGCGCTGGGCTTAAGCAATGGTGGCTGCGCATGCGGCAGCTCTCAAGGCACACGCCATTTTAAGCACTTCTTCCATTTTGCTCAAGGGCAGCATGGCCGGGCCGTCAGAGGGAGCCCGTTCTGGGTTTTCATGGCATTCTATAAAAAGTCCGTCTACGCCCACAGCTATGGCTGCGCGTATCAAGGGGGCGATAAATTGGCGTTGGCCCCCTGAGGCCGTTCCTCCGGCGCCCATTAGCTGCACGCTATGAGTCGCGTCAAATATGACTGGGTACCCAGTTTCAGCCATCAGCACAAAGCTGCGCGGGTCAACCACCAAATCCCGGTAACCAAAACAGGTTCCCCGTTCGCACAGCAGGATTTTGTGATTTCCCTGCGAGGCCGCTTTAGCCGCTGCCATGGCCATGTCGCTGGGGTGCAAAAACTGCCCCTTCTTAATGTTAAGCGTGCGGCCGGTGGAGGCGGCAGCAATTATCAAGTCCGTTTGTCGACAAAGAAAAGCTGGGATCTGTAAGATGTCCGCAACCTCGGCGGCCGCCGCCGCTTGCTCCGGCAGGTGTATGTCCGTGCAGATCGGCAGGCCGGTTTTGGATTTGACTTCGCGCAGCACCTCTAATCCGGCTTGGAGGCCGGGACCTCGCACGCTCTCGCCGCTGGTGCGGTTGGCTTTGTCATAGGAGGATTTAAATACTAATTGTACTGGATAGTGGCGGCAGATTTCCTGCAACTTAGTGGCAACATCTAAGCTGTGTGCAAGTGATTCAATTTGGCATGGGCCGGCGATTAGTAAAAGGTTTTGTCCCGTTCCGGCCTTGACTCCTTTGCATATTTCAACCGCTTTAGGCATGAATTCACCCTTAAGCAAGCTCTGCCTCAGACGCTAGAGTTTTTTCGTTCTTGGTTTCTACTCCGTTTTGCGGGTAACTTTGATCGGCGCAGTCCTGCTCATGGCTGTCGCCTAACGCAGCCAAGCTTGCGTCACGGTGGTTCAGCGCTGCGGCGATAAATCCTTTGAAAAGCGGGTGGGGGGTGCGCGGCGAAGATTTAAATTCCGGATGAAATTGCACCGCTACAAACCAAGGATGATCCGGCAGTTCAATAATCTCAATCAGCTCACCATTTGGAGAGAGACCAGAAACGCTAAGCCCGGCATCTTCCAAGGCTTGACGGTAGGCATTATTCACCTCGAAGCGGTGACGGTGCCTTTCACTGATATTGTCGGTTCCGTAAAGCTTGCGGACGAGGGACCCCTCTTTCAATACGCATGGGTAAGCGCCAAGCCGCATGGAACCGCCTTTGGAGCTGACCTTTTTTTGGCTCTCCATCAGGTCGATGACTTTGCACTCTGCATCCGGCGAAAATTCACCGCTTGCGGCTTGGGGCAAGTCGCATTTATGGCGGGCATACTCGATAACCGCCATTTGCAAACCCAAACAGATTCCCAAGAATGGCACTCCATTTTCCCTTGAGTAACGCACCGCTTCGATCTTGCCTTCGGTGCCGCGGTCACCAAACCCACCCGGAATCAAAATCGCGTCGATCTTCTGATCACCCGCGGCTTTTTGTAGAGTCGCATCCACTCCCTCTTTCTCAATGGCCGAACTGTCGACGTAGACGATCTCAATTTGACAGCCGTTTGCAAACCCACTGTGGTGTAGAGCCTCGGTCAGGCTCTTATAACTTTCGGGGAGCCCTATATACTTGCCCACCATGGCGATGCGCACCCGACCCTTTAAGGGGTTCTTGAATGAGTTAACAATACGCTGCCAGGGTTTGAGGTTAGGAGAACCAGTCCAAATGTTCAGAAGGCGTACGACTTGGTCGTCCAAACCCTCATCGTGCAAGACCAGCGGCAGTTCGTAAATCGAGCTGACATCCACGGCATTTATTACGCAGTCCTCGCGTACATTACAGAAATGTCCGATTTTAGTCTTGATGCTTTGAGCCAGTCGCTGCTCCGAGCGGCACACGATTATACTCGGTACGATCCCGAAGCTGGTTAGCTCCTTTACGGAATGTTGAGTGGGTTTAGTCTTAAATTCATTGGCGGCGGCAATATAGGGAAGCAAAGTAACGTGCAGAAAAATTGCATTTTCGGGGTTCACATCAGCGCGCATCTGGCGGATAGCCTCCAGGAAAGGCAGGCTTTCAATATCTCCGACGGTTCCTCCGATTTCAACAATGCAAATATCAAAACCCTTGGAGCACAGAAAGATCCGGCGCTTGATTTCGTCTGTAATGTGCGGAATCACTTGCACGGTACGGCCCAGATAATCCCCACGACGTTCGTTGGCAATGACGGTTTCGTAAACTTGGCCGGACGTAAAATTATTGAGTCGGCTCATTCTGGACTCTACGAAGCGCTCATAGTGCCCGAGATCAAGATCAGTTTCAGCGCCGTCATCAGTCACGAATACCTCTCCGTGCTGGAAGGGACTCATCGTGCCCGGATCAACGTTAATGTAGGGATCCAGTTTAAGCATCGTGAGTTTAAGTCCACGAGCTTCAAGCAGGGCGCCAAGCGAGGCGCAGGTGAGTCCCTTGCCAATCGAGGAAACTACTCCGCCGGTTACAAAAATAAACTTAGTGGGGCGATTGCTGGCCATAACTGATACCAAAATAGACGATTTCTTGCCGTAAGAGACTCTATATAATTTCAGCCTGGAGTCCAGCCGTCAATCCAGGAGAATTAAGTCTTCGTCAATATTTTTCTTCCGTGATTGCATGGAGTTGAGTGGTATGTGAGCAATACAATGAAGGAGATTCTATTTCCATTTCTTCCAATAAAAGAGAGGGCACAGGGACCGTTTCGGCTGACGGATGGTGTCTTGGAGTCACAGCGCCCCTGTTATAAGCTGCCCTAGGAAGTTTCTGCTAAATACTCCTCTATGCCGGAAGAGCCGCGAACCATACTCCAGATCGTACTGATCAATGAAACTGGCGACAGCTATTATCGCATGCGCTGGCCAGGCCGACAGCTGTCTGAGCAGGCACCCACGTGGCGGGTTATTAACCTGGATGCAAATGCCAAAGAGCGTTTTGAGTGGGGCGAGAAGGCTGACCTTTTGGTGCTCTATCAGTCACATGACCTGGATTTGCTTCCGCTAATCAAGCGCCGCCGGGATTTGGGTAAGAAGACTCTTGTGGAATACAACGATAACTTCTATGCACCGGCCCCATCCTCGCCGGTGAGTAAGGAGTGGAGCTCACCGCTGCTGTGGCAAATCTATGAAACTTTTATGCGCGAAAGTGATGGTGTGTTGGTCACTGGCACTGGGTTGGTAGAGCTTTTCTCCCAAAAGACAAAAACTCCGCTGTATATTATGGAAAATCATATGCCGCAGGATCCTCCGGCTTTTGACCAGGTTTGGCCGGGAAGTGACGGCGCTTTGCAGATCGGCTGGGCCGGGTCGCTTGGGCACATGCCGGATATTTTGGCGGCAACACCGCTCTTAAAAAGGATTTTAGAGATAGATCCACAGATTAAAATTCATCTAATGGGGAACTCGTCCATCCCCGACATGTTGCAGTTGCCACGGGAGAGGCTGCACTTTACGGAATGGGGCAGCATGGAGCAGTATCTTAAGTTTTGGGAGCCGGTGCATATTGGTCTAGCACCTTTGATTGATACTCCTTACAACCGCTGCCGCAGCGATGTTAAAGCTTTGGAGATGAGTGCTCAGGGAGTGCTGCCGCTCTTAACGAATGCCTTACCCTATCGCGATTTTTCGGAAAAGACTGGAAGTCCCGGGCTTTCAAGTTTTGCTGAGTTTTTTGAAAGAGTCGAGTTTTATCACTTAAACCGTGATGAATTGGAGGCACAGGCGAGGCGCTGCCATGATTATGTTTGCAGCTCACGTGTTGGAACCAGGCGCTTGGAACGTTTGGAGCTTTATAAGCGCATGTTGCCTTCTGAGCGGGATACTTTTGCCTGGCCGGTAGAGGCTGGTTATCATGAGTTTCCCGCTGGTGTTGCGGAACCTTCTTCTCATTCCCGGACGGTGGTGCAGATTAATCAGAATATTAAGGCTAAGAATTACGCTCAAGCTCATGAGATTGCGGCCCGGGCGGTTTTGCAGAATCCTTGGAGCGCGGACTTGCAGCTTTTGGAGTTACGTTGCTTGGCTAGTGTGAAGATTGGCGCTCTGGCACCTAAAATGGAGATGGCGCTGCGTCGTTTTCCTGATGATCTGCGTTTCCGGTTGATGCAGTTGGCGCTTCTGACAGTAGATTCCGAGCTCGCCCTTGTTTGGGAAGCTGTAATTAGAAAGCTTCGGGACGCTGGCTCAACTTATCAACGCGCATTTGAAGGGGAGGTTGTGGCGATGTTGTGTCGGCAGATTCAGCTAAGGCCTGCTTTCGGCCCAATAGGAGAGGCTCTTCTTGAGCTTTTTCCAAGTAATGCCGAGCTTAAATTTGCCATGGCCTTTCACTACACGCGCAGAGGCGCTGCAGACAAAGCTTACCCACTGTTCGAGGAGCTGGCCGCAGCGCGCCGCAATTTCGGCCTCAATCAACGCTTTCTTTCCGACCTAGATACAAGTTTCATCGAAACCTGGACAGCCGCCGTTAAAGCGCGCCGCAAACGCGGATTTTCTTGACTTGGGGTATCAACATTACTTTCTCCAGAGAAAGTAAATGCCCCAAATCCCAAAAACCGCCACCCACTCTACACGCGCCGCCCCGGTCGTACCGCTTGACCCCCTTACCACCGCGCCAAATCACTTTCTCCAGAGAAAGTAAATACCAAAACCACCATCCGCTCTACACGCGCCGCCCCAACCAAATCATTCCGTCCCAACCAAACCGCCGCGCCGCTCGCCCTCAATCATCAAACCGCGCAAATCAAACTACAAATCTAACTACACCGCTTCGCCCCGGCCGCCCGGCCCGCCGCGCTCCCCCCCGACCACACAGCCCATCGCGATTTGCACCACCCTTCGCAGCCGCACTCTCAATTTATTTTTACTTTCTCCAGAGAAAGTAAATCCCAAAAACCACCATCCACTCTACACGCGCCGCCCCGGTCGTACCGCTTGACTCCCCTTACCACCGCGCCAAATCACTTTCTCCAGAGAAAGTAAATACCCAAAAA
>JAAYZI010000272.1 GCA_012514925.1 Deltaproteobacteria bacterium
AAAACAGCCGGTGGACCCTAACTCCACTACACTTATCAGCAGCATCGGCCTAGACAAGCCCCTCCATCCTGATTTCGGCACAGTTTGGAACGGTGAACCAATCGGTATGCCGTATGTGGTCGTGACCAGCTCGCAACCACTTGTGCCAGTTAAGTTTAGATATGAAGCTGAAAGCGATCCCGGCCCCTACCCCATTCCGGACGGAGCACCAATTCAAAACGGACCCCAATCCCGTGGAGATCGACACGTCCTAGTAATCGACTGGAACAACTGGCGCCTCTACGAACTCTTCGATGCTTGGCCTACAGGTAACGGATGGCGCGCAGGATCTGGCGCGATCTTTGATCTTAACTCAAACAGGCTTAGACCGGAAGGTTGGACATCTGCTGACGCAGCCGGGCTTCCAATTTTTCCGGCGCTGGTGCGCTATGATGAAGTTTACGAACAGGGCCACATTCGTCACGCCCTGCGCTTTACCGCCAGATTCACCCGCAAAGGGTATGTTTACCCGGCCAGGCATTATGCAAGCCGGGATAGCAACCCCAACCTTCCTCCTATGGGCATGCGCGTAAGGCTCAAAGCTTCTTACAACATCTCCTCATTTCCTTTTCCAGTGCAGGTAATCCTGACCGCCCTGAAGAAATACGGCATGCTCCTAGCCGATAATGGAGAGGACTGGTTTATAAGCGGCGCTCCTGATCAGCGCTGGAATGATCGTGAACTTGCCGCCCTAAGCGCCGTCAGAGGTAGGGACTTAGAGGTAGTAAAGATGGGAGAAGTTAGAACCACGGCCCATATTAAATAAGGGCGGCGCGCTTTAGCGGCTGCGATAAATCCGGACACGCTCACCGGCGTCGGTGTAACCCGACGTTTCTTTAAGCAGCTCAAACCCGGGGTGCGCTTGGAACGGATCGTCGGTCCATTGCGGATACCTATATATCACACTGAGTGGACGTGCGACCCGGCGTAACGACTGATTCAACTGGGTGATCACAGCCTGTAGCGGCTCGCCAAAAAAGGGACCATATAAAAACACGACGGTGACATCATCTGGAAGTTGGTACTGCATGGCATCCGCCGTCACGATCTCTACCTGTCGGCAGCGCAACCTCCGCGCCGCGCGCTTAAGATTCTGTCGCGCTACGGCATTAAGCTCCGGACTGAGCTCAACTCCGATCACTCTCTTAAAGGGATAAGTCGCCGCCACGATTACGGCCCTTCCCTTCCCGGAGCCATAATCCAAAAAGACATCCTGCTGCGGGTTAACCTTAATCAGGCCCAGCGCTCGGAAAATATCTCGGTAGGATGACGGCTCATAAGAACCGCTAGGATCGGTGGCACCCTCTAATCCGGTATCACGCACGTTCAAATAACCAGCGCTATCTATCCCAAAGCGCCACTCATAGAAACGCTCGTGGAGCCAATGCGGAAGGTAACGAAGCGTCTCCCAAAATCCAGCGCGACGAAGCTTTTGAATGACTTTCTCTATTAGTTGCATCGAGTCCGCACACACAGGACATGGCACTGACACCACAAAAACTGCCAGCGTCTCTTACCGCCTTAAGAAGATAGTATTACCGATCACGCGTATACTCAAACAAGCGCCAACAAACTCGCACCCGGAAACGACCTGCTGCAAGGTAACCGTTTGCATGAATATTACTTTCTCTGGAGAAAGTGAAATTCACGTAAGCGGATACGCTGTAAGCTCCAATCCATGGTTTTCTACGGCATTTTAGGTGGTTATGGTGGCAAATACCGAATCTGATCTAGGTCAAATTTGGCACTAAAAGTTGAGTAACTTCCTATTTTAACCTAGAATCTGGTGAGCTCAAATGTTATAACACCTTTTCACTTCTGCACGAGACTGCGTGAGGCTTGAGTGATGCCTATCGTCATCTTATTAATATGCTTGGTTGCAAGCGCCGGGGTTCTGGGAACTACCTGGCTCTTTCCGCTACTAGGCCGCCTCCTGTGGAACAGCCAGAAAAGGGACGAACAAACCGAGTATATAGGTGGAAACCCGCATACTAAACTCACGCCACTCTCCCTGGCCATTATAATTCCAGCACACAATGAAGAAGCTGTCCTGGCAGAAACTTTAGAAAGCATAATTTTGGCCAGCGCATGCGCCCACTCACTGCAACCCAATTTGGAGATTTCGATTTGTGTTGGAGCAGATGGATGCACTGATAAGACCGCCGAGTTAGCTCGAAAATTTGGAGCCACAGTTTTTGAGTCTCCAAACCAGCGAGGCAAATGGGAAACGATAGAACTTTTAATACGCAAACATGCTCGCTTTGAATGGATTTCAATCGTAGACGCGGGCGCAGTATGGCCGCAAGATCTACTGGTCAAATGCCTGCCGCTTTGCCGCTTAGAAGCAGTTCTGGCTGTTGCTCCATCTTACCGCAACCCGGAAGGGGGTTTCTTGGAAGGGCTAAATTGGCTGGTAGAGAGCCACTTTAAAAAGCTGGAAGCTCGCGCCGGAGGTCCGGTCAGCCTGCACGGTGCAACCATGCTGTACCATCGTCCCGCCTTGGAAGCTGCAATTGCAAAACTCGGCGAAAAGCGCTGGCTAAATGATGACGTAGTGCTTCCTTTAATGCTGCGCTTGCAGAACCCCAATGGCAGAATCGTTTATGTGCCGGAAATTCGCGTGGTGGAAAGCTCCAGCGCATCCCCCCAACACAGCCAGGAATTCATTCGCAGAAAACGCATGGCGCTAGGAAATCTACAGTGGATAAAGCAAATCTTCCCCTCAGCCCTTCGTTCCAACCAAGTCGTCGGTATTTTGGCGTTGCGCCGCATCTTTAGAGTGCTGTGGGCTTACTGGAGCATATTATTCTGTTTTGCCATAATCGCAATTATAGGTGCCTTCTCGCTCCCAGCTTTGCTCGCGCTTGCAACGGCGGGGACATTAGCTCTAGCGGCAAGCTTTTGCCTTAAACCAAGAGGGTCTGAAGCTTTACTGGCTGCTGCCCAAGTTTCTCTTTTAGCGCCCTACTATTTGTGGGCAGAAACTGATTTACCGCAAGTGGAGTGGAAATGAGCCTATCCCGAGTCACGAGAAATATCCGCTCCAGTCTTTTCTTTTTCGGCGCCGCCTTTTTGGTGTGGTTCGTCTTTCTGTTCCTAACCGACGCCTACTCTTATTCTCAGGGCGAGGTTAAAGTCGCCGGCGCTTTTCTAGCTGCGGCTCTTTCTTTCTGGTTGCTAAGGGAGGTGGGCTACTTCAGCACGCTCCGACTTTATCCGCGGAAAAGCGACCTTTTGCTGGTGCTCTGTGTTACGCCCATAGCGGCGCTGCTTCTACACATACTGCTGCACGACATTCTTAGAATCCCGATGATTTCTACCATCGCTTTTCTGCTGTGGAGCCCAATCCTGGCCGCGACCATTTTTAGTTTGGAGTATTTTGCTGCCGGAGCTTTTTTGGGAAGCTTCCGTAAACGCAAGGTGGTGCTGGATCTGCTGCCTGAAGAGCGCGCCAACATGTTGGCCGACTTCGCCGCCCTAGGCATCAACGAAAGCCTTCAATTTCTCAACCGGAATGACTTGAGGAAGCACTTGCTAAGCGCGCGCCAGCAAGAGATCTCCCTAATTATCATCTCCCGCAAAGCAGTCTATAACTTTGACGCCGATGGCATATTGTTGCGCGCTCATTTGGCCGGCATTCCGATCCTCGATCACCACACTATCTCCGCTGATTTAACCGGACGCATTAGTTTAAGCGATCCAGATCAATGGACTTATATTCTTGACGCCACCCGCCAAACCCCACTGCTACGCACATTTGCGCAGCTGAAGGTAGTGCTGGAACCAGTCTGTGCGATATGTTTGGGGGCGCTTTTTTCACCGCTGATGGTGACATTGGCAGTACTTATTAAAGCTTCCAGTAAGGGTCCGGTGTTCTACAGTCAAACCCGGACCGGATACTTGGGGCGTCCCTTCAAATTGATTAAATTCAGAAGCATGTCGACAGACGCCGAAGCCAAGGGGCCACAGTGGTCCAGCCATGACGATACGCGCGTCACGCCGCTGGGCCGCTTTATGCGCAAAACTAGGTTAGATGAACTGCCGCAGCTCTGGAACGTGCTAAAGGGGGAAATGAGCTTCTTCGGCCCGCGCCCCGAAAGACCGGAGATGTACAAGAAGCTGGAAAGAGACATTCCTCTCTTTCGGATGCGCACGATTGTGCGCCCGGGCATAAGCGGTTGGGCGCAGGTAAATGCGGGCTACGCAGGTTCCATCGAGGAATCACTTAGCAAATTGGAGTATGATTTGTACTATATAAAGCTGATGTCTCCCCGGCTTGACCTGATTATTTTACTAAAAACCCTGCTGCTCTTTTTCGTAACTCCGCCCGGCGAAAGAATCGCGGCCAAAAACGCCAAGCCTACCCTGCCGGAAGCGGCTAACACTTAGCCGTATCCCATTCTTGCGCAAGTTTAACGACTTCTGAAGAATCGTATCCGTTTACATAAATATTACTTTCTCCGGAGAAAGTGAATTTAACTCCGCGCCAAAGTGAACCAAAATTATTTACCGCCCAGGCTGAAAACACTATCCGGTAACCGTTTACATGAATATTAAATTAGGTGATTACAGTGTGTTACCAGTGTGGTTATTATAAAAAAGTGGTCACCCCTTGATCGGGGGCGGCTGATTTTATGAACGGATAGTGTTCTAATCCATCTGTCCAATCTTTTAGCGTGATCCTTTTATGATATATGTTAAAGTCGAGATTGTACAAAAATCCTAATTTTCACTCACTTTGACAGGAGAATAAAAAATGGGCAATGCACTGAAAATTCGTCCCGATGGCGCTTTGGATCTGGTATCTCTCGGCGCACTGGTAAACCGGCTCGATCCGGGAGTTGTTCCTTTCCATAAGGCAACACAGTGCAGCATTCATGTAAGCGGCGGAGAGTTCAATGTTGCCGCTAATCTCGCTGACTGCTTCGGCATGAAAACGGGTGTTGCAACAGCAATGGTCGATTATCCAATCGGCGCGCTCATCGCAGAAAGAGTCAAAGCTATGGGAGTCAAGCCGTTCTATAAGCATTTTAAGCACAATGGGGTGAACGGTCCGAACATGGCGACGGTTTACAGTGATCGCGGCCAAGGCGTCCGCGCTCCTGTTGTTTTCTACAACCGCTCGAACGAAGCCGGTGCTCAGCTCAAGCCGGGCGATTTCAACTGGGATGAGATATTCGCGGGAGGCGTTAGATGGTTTCACAGCGGCGGCATTTTCGCGGCGCTTTCTGAAACCACCGGAGAAGTGATTATCGAGGAAATGAAGGCTGCAAAGAAAGCGGGAGCAGTTGTAAGCTTCGATCTCAATTTTCGCGAGAAACTTTGGAACATCTGGGGCGGTCAGCAGAAAGCCGTTGAGACCGTAAGCCGCATCGTTCAGAACGTTGATGTAATCGTAGGTAACGAAGAGGATCTCCAGAAGGGTCTTGGAATTCCGGGGCCAAAAGTTGCGGCAAAGTCCAAGCTAGATCCTGAGGTATTTTTCGGCATGATAGACTCGGTAGTATCCAAGTTCCCCCAGGTAAAATGTGTTGCCACAACACTTCGCGAGGTTCATTCGACCAACTGGCATGACTGGGCTGCGGTCGCATGGCTCGATGGAAAGAGCTATATGTCACCCACATGCCGGCTCGATATTCTGGATCGCGTAGGGGGCGGCGATGGTTTCGCGAGTGGGTTCTTCTATGGTCTCATGACAGGGGAAGATCCCGAGGAAGCCGTCAAACTGGGCTGGGCACATGGCGCACTGCTTACGACATTCCCGGGCGACACCACAATGGCAACCGTGGATCAGGTGCGCGCGTTTGCAAAGGGAGGATCGGCCCGCATCCAGCGGTAAATCATCACTCAGGGTCCGTGGTTTGTCCGCGGCACAAGAGGGCGCGCGGCAAAATTTCATTCTGTTGCGCGCTCTCATTGATATCCAACGCCCCGCTGCCGGAGGACTTACCTTTCAGGACTATTCTATCCCAAAAAACCGGACTATTTCTCCGTTGGCATACCCTCCGGCATATATCTTCCACCATTTTGATTCCGTCATGCTGCCATACACATTTCTCGGAGTAAAATAGAGCGGCTTCCCGGAAAAATTCATCCATCGGCTCTCCCAGAATGAACCGATCTGAGGCCTGCTTATATGCCACACTACAGTGAGCCCGCTGTTGGAAAAATCCCCGCCCTCATCAATCTCCGTGTCACTCTTTTCAAAGTTCACCCATTTATCCCGCAGACTCGAATAGTACATCCATATCGAGTGATAGCCCGTGTATTTGCCCCGTTCAGGGGAAAAAAGTCCATAATAAACATGGATTCCGGGAATTCCGATGGCGGTAAGACATGCCGACTCAATGGCGACTACATCGACACAGTTTCCGTAAAAGAGTCCGTGCTTCCTGAGATAATCGATCTGAAATGTCGGGCTATAGACCGTGCCCTTGTTGATCTGAACTCCATTAACTTCAGTTATATTCGTAAGCCCATGGTTCTTTTCATACAGTGACTCCTCATAGACTTCTTTGATCCAGGGATTATCAGGATCGGCCATATACATCTCTTCAATGTCAGCTAAGTTCGACCGGCGATATTTATTCCGACTCCACAACCAGTTGTTCATATCGTCTGCTGTAGAAGCGACACTCCGGGTATCAATAACGCCCTCAGACTGAAGAAGTTCTCTACACGCATGAAGAGTCCGCGGCTGCAGAATCATGAACTCATAAGCCTCCCGGTTGAATCGTTTTTTCCTCGCCGGATAGTAGTCGATGGCATAGTAGTCTCCGTAGATCATGGATCGATTGGACCATGCAAGAAGAGCTTCCAGGCTCATTTCCGAGAGAGGTGCCTGTCCTGCAAACGGGCTCTGCCCCAGGGACCCGGCATAGTTAATCATAGCGAGACCATCTTTTACGATTGTGGGCCTGAGACTTACCTCAGCGACTTTATATATGAAGGCATCACTAAGTGCTTGTGCTACAAAAAACGGATTATTAGCGGGTATGTCGACTTCCTCGCCATAACGGAGCAGCAGTTCAATCGCCGTCTCCTTATATTTCTCGCTCTCAGACATTCCCGCAACATTGTTGTGGTTCACATCATAGAGGTTTTTAAAATTGTGCCAGGAGACGGACTGCACATTAAACTGATAGGGAAGGCGGCGGAGAAGCCTTACGGGCACTCTGGCCTCAAACACCCTGCCCTTCCTGAATACAGATCCACGAAGAGGAAGATGTCTCAGAAATTTTCCTGTTGCACCATCCCATTCCTGAATCACATTGCCGAAACTGCTCCAGACAACCGCATAGATCATGTTTCCATTTTCATCGAAAAGATTCAT
>JAAYZI010000273.1 GCA_012514925.1 Deltaproteobacteria bacterium
GACTGGCAGTGGCGCGGAGTTAAATTTACTTTCTCTAGAGAAAGTAATATTCACATGAACGATTACCGAATACTCAACGAGGAGTACCTGGCTTGGCTGACGAAGGTCGTGACCTAGGGCGGCGAGGCTTTTCGCGCTGGTCTACAATTACATTCACTTCACCGGTTAAATCTTCGTACTTACGGCGTTCGTGCTCTTCTCGCGCGCGCCTGGAACGGTCCACCGGCACAGGCCCGGAACTCGACCAAACCTTGATCTTCTGCCCGTCAACCTCAACTACCTGACCGGGCAATACCGGAGGTAACCGGCGATCCAACTTCGGTAACTCCGTGCGTTTGGAACCTTCTTGCGACTCTGCGGCGCAACCATTCTCCGCCTCACACACCTGCTCACCATCCGCAAAAACTAACTCCACATGGACACACAGCAGGAAACTTAAAAATAGCCACAATCTCATCACGCCAATCTCCACATGAAATTTATTAACCCAGAATCGCCCTGTTGATAACCCAACCGCTCTGGGTTTAGATTCAATCTCGATGAAGAACGATTTTAAAGTATTAGTACTGATTTCTGGAAGAGGTTCTAACCTGAAGGCCCTGATCGATCAGGCTGTAGACTTTAGAATCATTGCTGTTTTAAGTGACGAACCAGACGCTAAAGGGCTTAAGTTTGCCGATGAAGCTGGTATTCCAAAACATGTTTTCCATGTGGGGAAAAAGCTGCTAAAGCAGGCTATTTTGGAGAAATGTAGGGAGATCTCCCCCGATCTTATTGCTCTGGCGGGTTTTATGCGCATTTTGCAACCCGAGTTTGTAAGAGAATTTTACGGAAAGCTGGTAAACATTCATCCCTCGCTCCTGCCGGATCTACCGGGTTTAAACACCCACAAGCGCGCCATCCAGGCCGGCATTAATAAACATGGATGCACTGTGCACTACGTTGATAACGGCGTGGATACAGGTCCGATTATCGCTCAATCATCCTGCGCGGTAACTCCGGATGACACAGAAGAATCATTAAGCGCCAAAGTGCTCGCCTTGGAGCACAGACTCTATCCGTGGGTAGTAAACAACATCGCGCGCGGGCAGATTAAACTAAAACGAGATAAGGTTTGGTTCGGGGACGATGTTAAAATGGACGTAACCGCTTACGCGGGGAATTGATCATGCAACCAATCATGTAATTTTGTTTTAAGCCTCTCGGCGGCGCGAAGCTGAATTCACTTTCTCCAGAGAAAGTAATATTCATGCAAACGCTTAAGAAGCTAAGGTAAAGAGTTAGACCCGCTCCAATATACACACAGCCGTGGCCATAATCCCTTCGCGCCGCCCCACAAACCCCAACTCCTCACAGGTCGTCGCTTTGATGTTACAGCCCCCCTCTCTGGCCAACTCGGTACCGAGCCTCTGCAGCAGCTCCCTTTTTCTTAGCCATGCGCTCTGCGGCTTAGATTTTCAGCCAAATTATCATTAACCAGACCGTTACTAGCCAGATTGTTATCCATCAGACTTGAGTTGACCAAACTGGTGGCGATAAAGCGGGGGACAAACTTTCGGGTTTCCTCCCGCAACAGACCTCTTCTAGCCAGCTGCCAAAAATCACGTGTTCCAGCGCTTAAAATGGCGCGATCCACCGCAGCCGTCCCAGCGTTATACGCCGCCAGAGCCAGGTGCCAATCCTGGTAAGCATCATAAAGGTCTCTTAGGTGCTTTGCGGCAGCCACGGTAGATAGCATCGGATCAAGCCTTTGATCTTCTATTAAATTTACAATTAGCCCGTAAATACGCGCAGTTGACTTAACGAACTGCCACATTCCCACTGCTCCCGCCCGGCTGCGCGCATCAGGACGAAAACCGCTTTCGATCATGGCCAGGTTCAGCATCTCGACCGGCACACCCTCGCGCTCAAAAATTTTCGCCATCTCCTCCCGGTGAGTTTTACTGCGTTGAAGAGTCGCAGCGATAGACTTCCGCTTTCTCTCCGTGAAAGTCTTTAGCTCTCTTTCAACCTCCGGGGTTCTTCTAAAAACCGGAGGCGGAAGATTCGCCCTTCTTACCACCGGCCTAGATCCCCCACTCACAAAACCCGGTCGAGCGCTCGCCTTATAGTCACATGCAGCAGGATCAGAAACAGCAGGATCTTCGGAAGAAGAGTCCTTACCGAACCCAATATAGCCACATGAAGTTAAAGCGGGGACAAACCCCAACAGAACAACTAAACAGATTATACTGCAAGTTTGGACACTCCCTTTCATCGTTTTAGACATAAGCAGTATCACCAAAAAAAAACCGCCATAAACAACACACAATAAAATGACCCGTATCCACTACGAAGATTTATATGTTATTTCCGATTAGTTACTTGAATATGCGTACTTGCGCGCCCCGTGCCCCGGAGCTATGATTCAAACTGGAGCTATGGTTCAAAGCTATAATTCAAAATTAAGGGCGCCTTTCAGATTTAAGATTCATAGCGAATGCTAGTCAGAATTTTCACTGTATGGCAAGCCGCTTTCGGGGAGGAAAGATAAATGGCTAATAACTCAAATAATTATTTAAAAACAGCGTTTGTATCTAGTGCGTTTGTGCTTTTGATGCTCACATTTTCATCTTGTTCGGTGCTTAGAATCGTAGGGCTGTACGAAGATGAGAGTTCGGTGGACACCCAACAATCTTCGAATTTTCTTCAGAGCGGTTCTATAGTGATTTCGAGTCCAGTTCCAAAAATATCTTCTCCCTCCCCTATTAAGATGTTCGGCTTCCTTCCAAGCCAGAAGAGCCAGCAGCAGTACTGGCTATCAATTGATCGTTCAACCGAAACCATCGCTCTAATGCGGGGGGAAGATGTAGTGTCAGAGAGTAAAGCTGAAGGGGTTGCTTCTCTCCCAACGGGAAGTTTCAGCGTAGCTCATAAGCAGAAAGATCCTCTCTGGCACGCCCCAGACTCCTACTTCACCTCCAGGAACTTACCTCTACCTCCAGAGGGAGACCGCTCCAGACTACTGCGGGGCGCGCTGGGCGGCGCGGCCATTTTCCTCGATAGCCAAGCTCCCATCCACAGTGGCGTTCTTTGGACAAGCGAAATCGGAGGCGTCCGCCTTAGTGAGGATGCGCTTCTAACGATCTATGAGCATTTAGATTTAGATTCTCAAATTTACGTTTTCTAATGGGATCACACCTGCCAAAGAAATAACGCCGTTTGCTACCATCCCCCTGGTGTAACGTGCTCTTCTTGGAGAATTGAGTACCCGGCCTCATGGACAGGGTTAGACCAAAATGGTAGATGAATCAGCGTCCTAGCTGGCGGGCTGTTTTTCAGAACAAACAAAGAGCAGAAGGAGTATAGTGGTTTTGTCCCAGCAGATAAAAAGTGAAGATTTTTCGTCGCCTATAAGAACAACCCATCCGTGTAAGGCCGTGTTACCAATCGTAGCGGCGGATCCCTACCTAGCCCCACACTCAGATTTTTTCCACGATATACACGCTCTGGCTGAGCAAACTGAACAGCGTCTACTTAAGGGCCACAGCTCATTAGCCGATTTTGCAACAGCCCATGAGTTTTTTGGAATGCACCGTACGGATACCGGGTGGGTTCTGCGGGAGTGGGCTCCAAACGCAACCGCAATCTTTTTAATCGGCCCTTTCTCCAATTGGCACAAACAAGATCGCTTTGCACTGCACAAACAAGGGGGCGGCATCTGGGAGATCATGCTGCCTGCAGACACTTTGCGCCACCAGGACCTTTATCGGCTCCTTGTTGAGTGGCAGGGAGGTTGTGGAGAGCGCATCCCACCCTTTGCCCGCAGGGTTGTTCAAGACAACCACACCCATATTTTTTCAGCACAAGTTTGGGATCCGCCCACGCACTTTCAGTGGCAGGTGCCGACATTTAAACCCACCCTGCCACTTTTTATCTATGAAGCCCATGTCGGCATGGCGCAAGAAGCCGAACGGGTCGGCACCTACTGGGAGTTCAAGGAGTATATTCTACCGCGCGTTATCGCGGCCGGGTACAACTGCATTCAGCTTATGGCCGTGGCGGAGCACCCCTACTACGGATCTTTCGGCTACCAGGTCTCGAGTTACTTTGCGCCCTCCTCACGTTTTGGCACCCCCGAAGAATTAAAGGAGCTAATCGACACGGCCCACGCCAAAGGGCTTACAGTTTTAATGGATATAGTCCACTCGCATTCAGTGAAAAATGAAGTCGAGGGGCTAAGCCGCTTCGATGGCACACTCTACCAATACTTTCATGATGGCGGGCGAGGCGAGCACCCGGTCTGGGATTCGCGCCTTTTTAATTACGGCAAAGACGAAGTGCTGCGCTATCTGCTCTCGAATGTACGTTACTGGTTGGAAGAGTTTAAATTTGACGGATTCCGCTTCGACGGCGTGACCAGCATGCTCTACTACGACCACGGTCTTGGCCGCGCCTTCACAAACTACGACGAATACTTTAACGGCGGAATAGATCACGATGCGCTGGTCTATCTAACCTTA
>JAAYZI010000274.1 GCA_012514925.1 Deltaproteobacteria bacterium
ATTTTAGAGTAAGGCACCATTCGGCCGGGGGCTAAGGGTGCTTGTGGAGTTTGAGAAACGGGCTGCGCTTGAGCTTCTAGGGTAACTGCAGGTTTAAGCGTCGGAGCGCCTGAAATGGCGTTTTCAATGTCTGCGCGCACGATCCGGCCGTCTGGCCCTGATCCGACGATTCCAGCCAGGTCGAGATTGTGTTGGGCAGCCATTTTTCGAGCTAGTGGGGAGGCTTTAATTTTATGGCAGGAAGGTTGAGAGGTCACAGACGTGGGGGCCTGGGCGGATGACGGAGGATTTTCTGTGGCAGGGCATTCTTCCCCGGCTTGGCCGATGTATGCGATTGCTTCTCCCACTGTCGCTTGCTCTCCGGCGGCTATTATAATTTTAAGCAGGGTTCCCTGTTGGGAGCATTCTATCTCCAGATTGGCTTTGTCGGTTTCGACCTCGGCTAGGATGTCTCCCAGCGCTACCGCTTCACCTTCCTGCTTGTGCCAGTGTAGAATTTTTCCGGCATGCATAGTGTCGCTAAGTTGGGGCATTTTAAGCTCATACGGCATGAAACCTTCCTCCCAGACGAGGTTGTTTGTAAATAAAATTGCCCCCCAATCTAGCAGGAACAGGCTGCCGGAGCAACCTGGAGATAAATTTTGGTATCTGGAAATATCAGCGGTACCTATTTGGTTCTATTTTTGCTAAAATGTAGACCTACTGGGGGGAGTATGCACGTTAAAGAATTTTCACCGACTGATATTTTAGGGCCCTTAAACGAGGTAGAGCAAAAAAATGCCCCCGATATTCTTTTTCTGCTGGGTGATGAGGAGCTTCTTCGCCGCGGCGTTCGCGTTTCGATTGTAGGTTCCAGGAAGGCAAGTAAGGAAGGTTTAAGGCGAGCGGCAAGGTTTAGTAAGCTTTTAGTCAGTCGCGGCATTTATGTTGTTTCGGGCCTTGCGGAAGGGATAGATACGGCCGCTCACGTCGCGGCTGTGGAAGAGGGTGGAAGGACCATTGCTGTAATCGGTACACCCCTCGATCAGGCGTATCCCGCAAAAAATCAGATATTGCAGGACGAGATTGCAAAAAGTCATCTTGTCGTATCTCAGTTTCCAATTGGTTCGTCAGTTCAAAAACGAAATTTTCCGGCCAGAAACCGGACCATGGCGCTCCTGACTGATGCCACCGTAATTGTTGAGGCTAAAGAGGACAGCGGCTCACTTCAACAGGCTTGGGAAGCCTTTCGTCTGGGTCGGCCTCTTTTTATAATGGAGTCCATTTTAGCTGATAAGACTCTCACTTGGCCGGCTAAGGTAATGCAGTATGGTGCGCAACTTCTCTCCGATGAAACGGTCGAGGGGTTTTTCGACTATCTTCGAAGTGGTAATAGCGGTGACGAGCAAACTTTCCCTTTCTAAGCTAGAATTTGCGGCGCTTGGAAGTATTATTTTATTGATTTTCTTAACGGCAGTAAACCCAGATATCCATGAAAGCGATCACTAGGCGTTACAAAAGTCTGTAAAATAGCGCTATGTATTCGAACTCGGTGCTTTATGATCCCCTCTCTCGCGACGGACTTTCGTGAAATCTTCGGGGGCCAAGCGCTGGCTGCACGCAAGACAGAAGCCGGAGCTTTGCCATGCACGGGAGGTCCATTTCGCGCATCCTTTGCACGAACTGATGAAATTTTCACGCTGAGGCAGAAACACAAACAACAACAGTAGGGCCGCCAATAATCCTAGGAAATAAATAGACCAGCCTGCGCCTGACCGCACGGCATACAAAGCTCCCAGACATGAAACCAAACGTCCTAAAAAAATCATTACCAAACTTAAGTAAAAAACCTCTTCCTCGCCGCTTACTGCCTTAGCCGCCGCCCCATCTTGATTAGTTGCAGGCTGGACACTTGCAGAGAAGAGACCCCATGCCGCACCAGCGTATGCCAGCAGAATTGCGGCAATCCTCTCCACCGTCCCCCTCCTCAAAGTGGCGTAAAGTTCGATCAAAAGCATCGCAGTTGCAAGTGCGACTCCGCTCCAAACCAAGACTCGTCGAAAGTTTGGGTACTCCTCGCGTAAGCGCTTAAGCTTGTAGAGAGCCTCCAACCAAAACTCTGTGGCGCTAAATACCAGCGTCAAAAGCAGTACAGCCGCCATAAACAGAGAAAGGCTTTCAGAGGAGATCGGGACATACCTAAGCTTGTCGGCAGAGAAGAGTAGTAGGGCGTCCAAAGGTAAAGAGAGCATCGCTATATCCCAGATAAGTCGGCTTAATTTATAATAGTAATCCGCCTTGTCGCAGTTTGGGGGAGGATCGGCCGAAACTTTTGGAGAATTCTCTGGCAGGGTTTGATCGTCGTTCTTAAAGGCCCTAGTCAGCAAGTCTAGATTTATAAAACCAGCCATTATAAAATCCTCGCCTAAGTTATGGGCCGAAATCTGGCCCCTTTGCTTAAGCCGCTAAATTTCCGGGATCCGGTATCTGCTTATGAATATTAAGCC